>CAMEUH010000042.1 GCA_945938055.1 uncultured Eubacteriaceae bacterium
TATCTTCTGGTGGACCGTGGTGTTGGTGGCTGTATCATTGAAGATGGAAGGCTGGTGCGCGGAACGAATAACCGTGCAGGAGAGATCGGTCACATGACGATTGTGCCGGGTGGAAGAAAATGTGCCTGCGGAAAGAGTGGGTGCCTGGAAAGTTATCTTTCCATTATCAATTTTTCAGATATCCTTAATTCGGAACTTACGGATGAGTATCTTACCTATCTGGCACTTGGTATCAGCAACCTTTATACTATATTTGACGGTCCGATTATTATTGGAGGTGGACTGGCTGCCTATCTGGAACCGAATCTTTCACGGCTACATGATAAGCTGAAGGAAATGAATCCATTTCTTTTGGAAGAACTGGATATCCGGATTGATGCTAATAGTAAGAAGGAGGCGTTGACAGGAGCTGCGCTGATGTTGATTGAGGAATTTGTAAAGGGGATATAGGAATTTCTGGTTTTTACAATGTTCTAATTGACTTTTTCATGAGAAAACAAGATAATAGTATTACAACATTGGTTGGAGTATGAAGTAAAAGAGGCAGGGTTAACATGACAAATAATATTCCGGCACCGGGAGAGTTTTACAGACATTTTAAGAATAAATATTACCAGATTCTTGCGATTGCAACACATTCTGAGACGAAGGAAAAAATGGTAGTGTATCAGGCACTTTATGATGAGTTTGGGGTCTATGTGAGACCACTTGACATGTTTATCAGCGAAGTGGACCATGAGAAATATCCGGATGTGAAGCAGAAATTCCGGTTTGAAAAAGTGGATGTGTCAGAACTTAAGACCGGAATCAGGAAGGAAATGGTACCAGCCAAGAAGGAAACGGTATTGGATAAGGTGATTTCAGGAAAGAGAGAACCGCAGGCAACAAAGGACGAGCAGATTAAGAAGATTTATCCGGAGGGTGAGGGAGTTCCAAGTCCGATTCTCATGGAATTTCTTGATATCCGTGGAATGAATGATAAGTGCAAATTCCTGTCGGAGAATAAGAAGAAACTGACGGATGAGCTGATTAATGCCATGGCGGCATCCATTGATGTAACGGTTCCGGATGGCCCGATTGAACTTCGCTATTCGTCGCTCAGAACCTGTCTTCAGACGAAGGCGAAGTATGAGATTAACAGGCTTAGATAGGCGGCTTGTGGTTGCAGATATGGTTGGAAAAGCGATTTAATCCTGTCTTACTGATATCTGTAAGCCGCATATATCATTGGCAGAAACATTCCAAGTACCATTGGAAGCATTATGAAATTTGCATACAGCTTTATTTCTAATGGCAGAAGAAGATAGACTGCCAGAGTGATGAATGGTTGTATAACAATTGCCGTACAAATAAAGACACGTCCAGCAAGAAGAATATGAGGCCAATTACTGTTATTAAAGCATATGCCCGGAAGATTCATGCGAAAAATGCCATCACTATAAGTACTAATTTTGTTTTCATCATAATAGTTTGGCAGATGTTCGCGGATTTGGATACAGAACCAGAATCCGAAAAAAATCAGCATTGCTGTTCCAAACAGCAGGTTATAAAGATTATTTAAAATATTTTTGTCATAAAGGTAAATCAGAAATATTTGCACAAGTGCAGTACAACAGCATGTGATATATATTTTTTTCCACTTCTTTTTTACGGTGGTCTTTTCCTCTATTTCCTTACTGGAAATGTCAATGGTGCTTGTAACCAGCTTTTCAACATCTCCAATATTCAGCTGGAAATCTTTTTCTAGACGTTCTCCCTTAAGAAGTTCAGTAACGGTTACGCCAAGTGCTTCACCCAGCGGAATTAAAAGAGCTGTGTCAGGAAGACTTAATCCACGTTCCCATTTGCTGACAGCTTTATCTGATATAAAAAGTTTTTCGGCAAGTTCTTTCTGGGTATATCCTTTTTCTTTTCTTAATTCGCATAGAAATGCAGCGAAATGTTCTTTATCAATGAAATAGAGATTTTGTTCAGGCATACAAAGTTCCTCCTTTTTATTTTGATGGCTTTATTATATATTTTTGGGAAAAGGAAGACAACCGACTGTTGGTAGAGTATGGGATTTCACCTCTTGTATTTTTTTCCTGTATACAGTACAATAATAATTGTATTGCATCCCTTTTTCAGACTGTGTGTCCTGACGGACTGAAAAATATTGGGAGCGACAACAGGAGGATAACAATGAATACAAGTAAGAAAACGTTTCGTATGGTCTTGACAGCGCTTTTCATGGCGATTGTCATCATTATGGCATTTGTGCCGAATCTTGGGTACATTAATCTTGTGGTTATTAAGGCAACCCTGATACATGTTCCGGTCATAATCGGATCCATTGTTCTTGGACCGCAAATGGGAGCAGTGCTGGGAGCGACTTTTGGTATGACGAGCCTTATTAACAATTCCATTAATCCAAGTCTTTTGTCATTTGCATTTTCGCCATTTTATTCCGTGGGTGAAGTGGGTGGTAATTTCTTTAGTATTATTATCTGCTTTGTACCAAGAATTCTGGTGGGTGTGGTTCCGTATTTTGTATATAAGGGACTTATGGCGCTCATGAAGAATTTTAAGGGGAAAAAGCTTGTGGCATTGCCGGTTGCCGGTGTGGCAGGCGCATTTACCAATACCTTGCTGGTAATGAACATGATTTATCTGTTCTTTAAGGATGAATTTGCAGCAGCAAAGTCCATTGCAGTAGAAGCGGTCTATGATGTCATTCTTGGAATTATTGCAGCAAATGGAATTCCGGAGGCTAGTGTTGCAGCTGTGCTGGGTACGGCGATAAGCCTGGTGCTTCTTCGCATGATGCCAAAGGAGAATTAACATAACCCGAAAGGGGATAACTGCCATCAGTATGGGAAGCGTGGATATGGGACAGTCTGCATTTGCCGGCTGGTGGCATTTTTAATGGAGGTTTTAAGATGATTCTTGCAATAGACATGGGAAACAGCAATATTGTGATTGGATGTATTGATGATGAAAGGACGTATTTTGTGGAGCGTTTGTCCACGGATAAGTCTAAGACGGCATTAGAGTATGCAATGGGATTTAAGACCGTTCTGGAGCTTTATTCCATTGATATTAAGAAAATCGACGGAGCAATCATTTCCTCGGTTGTACCACCGCTTCTGAATGCCATTGTCAGTGCAGTAGAGAAAATTATCGGCAAGTCACCATTGGTTGTGGGGCCGGGACTGAAAACAGGACTTAACATTAAAATGGATAACCCGAAAACCGTGGGAAGCGATTTGATTGTGGATGCGGTGGCAGGAATCAGGGAATATGGCGCTCCATTAATTATTATTGATATGGGCACGGCAACAACTATGTCTGTGGTAGATAAGGATGCAAATTATATCGGTGGAATCATCGCACCGGGGGTACGGCTTTCCATGGAGGCGTTGGCGTCCAATGCGGCACAGCTGTATCGTGTCAGTCTTGAGGCACCCAAGAAAGCCATCGGGAAAAATACCATTGACTGCATGAAGAGCGGCCTCCTTCTTGGTACGGCTTCTACCATTGACGGAATGATTGACCGTATGGAAGAGGAACTTGGATATCAGACGACTGTTGTGGCGACAGGCGGACTTGCAAAAGTTGTGATTCCGCTTTGCAAGCATGAGATTATTGTGGAAGATGACCTTTTATTAAAAGGTCTCAAAATTATATATGACAAAAATAGGGATGAATCAAGATAAGGGAGGAATTCATATGCTGACTGGGAAAAATGTTGTGCTGGCAGTAACGGGAAGTATAGCAGCCTATAAGATTGCGAATCTTGCCAGTATGTTAAAGAAATTAAATGCAGATATTACCGTTCTGATGACGGAAAATGCGACTAATTTCATTAATCCCATTACGTTTGAAACCTTGACGGGAAATAAGTGTCTGATTGATACTTTTGACCGGAATTTCCAGTATAGTGTGGAGCATGTTTCCCTGGCAAAGCAGGCAGACGTGGTTCTGGTGGCACCGGCTTCGGCGAATGTGATTGGGAAAATTGCAGGGGGAATTGCGGATGACATGCTGACAACAACTGTGATGGCATGTACCTGTAAGAAAATCATTGCACCGGCAATGAACACACAGATGTACCGTAATCCCATTGTTCAGGATAATATTAGTAAATTAAAGAAATTTGGTTACGAAGTGATAACACCGGATACAGGATTTCTTGCCTGTGGAGACGTGGGGGTTGGGAAAATGCCGTCGGAAAATGTACTGATGCAGTATATTTTACGGGAGTGCGCCCATGAAAAGGACATGGAAGGCATGAAGGTGCTGGTAACGGCAGGACCGACTATGGAACGAATTGACCCGGTTCGTTTCATCAGTAATCACTCTTCCGGTAAAATGGGTTATGCACTTGCAAGAAACTGTATGCTGCGCGGCGCAAAGGTTACTCTGGTTACCGGGAAAACAAGTCTGGAACCGCCAATGTTTGTGGATGTCATTAACGTGGTTTCTGCAAAGGACATGTATGATGCAGTACTGGAGCATTTTGATGAACAGGATATTGTGATAAAGGCAGCCGCCGTGGCAGACTACCGGCCGAAAAATCCGGTGGATGAGAAAGTGAAGAAAACGGATGGGGAGTTCTCCATTGAGCTTGAGAGAACAGACGACATTTTAAAGACGTTGGGAGAACGGAAGTCAGGACAGTTTTTGTGCGGTTTTTCCATGGAAACACAGAACATGGTGGAGAATTCAAAGGAAAAGTTAAAGAAAAAGCATCTGGACATGATTGTTGCCAATAACCTTAAGGCAAAAGGTGCAGGGTTTGGAACAGATACCAATATTGTAACGATTATTACGGCGAATGAGACAAAAGAGCTTGAAATCATGTCCAAGGATGAAGTGGCAGAAAAGATTGTGGACAGCATTCTTGAAAAGAGGAAATAAAATTAATTCTTAATCTAATTTTAATCTTTCTCACTTTTTAGATTAATTTGGAAAATGTAAGATATCCTCAACAAGTAAATGAGAAAGCATTTTCTTAGAAAGTGCTTCTCGATAAAAATGTAATGGGCAATGCCCGAGAGGAGAGTCAATATGGAACATTTAGAAATGGTAGAAAAGTTAAAAGAAAAGACAGGTGTAACTTACGAGGAGGCAAAGGGAGCCTTGGAAGCATGCCAGTGGGATATGCTGGATGCAATCGTGTATCTTGAGAAGCTTGGTAAGGTTAAAAATCCGGTGACGGCGAGGTATTCCACGCAGTATGAGCAGTCGGAACAGTTTGAAAAGGCAGCTTCCGCACATTCTAAGTCATCTTCGTTTGCGGATACGCTGAATAAGTTCTTTAAGTGGTGTGGGGATGTGATTAAGAAGGGAAATGAGAATTTCTTTAATATTGAAAAGAATGGGGAAATTTTTGTAACCATGCCGATTACATTATTTGTCATCATACTGTTTTTCGCATTCTGGGTAGTGGTTCCGCTTCTGGTGGTAGGATTGTTCTTTGGATTTAAGTATTCCTTTTCCGGAAAAGTTGCGGAAGGCATTGATTTAAATGGAGCAATGAACAAGGCTTCGGAAGTGGCAGAAAACATTAAGAAGGATTTTGAAAAGAAGGATAATCAGTAGGAATATCGCAAGGATAGTTTCAATTGCAGGAGAGTAGAAAATGAATATTTTAATTGTGGAAGATGAAGAAAAGATTGCAAGATTCGTGGAGCTGGAGCTGCTTCACGAAGGGTATCAGGTGCAAAAGACGACGAGCGGAAGAGAAGGGCTTCTGTTGGCGGAGGGAGGCAATTTTGACCTGATGATACTGGATGTCATGCTTCCGGAATTAAATGGATTAGAGGTATTAAGGCGTCTGCGAAAAACTTCACAGATGCCTGTTATCATGCTTACGGCAAGGGATGCAGTCATGGATAAGGTTTCCGGACTGGATGCAGGGGCAGATGATTATCTGACCAAGCCGTTTGCCATTGAAGAACTGCTGGCGCGCATCCGTGTAGCACTGAAAAAACGTCCGTCAAGAGAAGAAGTGAAAGAGGAAGGAGCTCTTACATTTGGAGCACTTCGCATGGATGTGGCAAGAAGGATTGTGACTTATGAAAAGGATACCATTGAGCTGACGTTTCGGGAGTTTGAACTGTTAAAAATTCTTCTGGAGAATAAAAATATTGTGCTATCCAGGGATACATTGCTGGAAAAGGTCTGTGGTTATGATTATGTGGGGGAAACGAATGTAATTGATGTCTATGTGCGCTATCTGAGAACCAAGATTGATGATTTGTATGGGATTAAAATGATTCAGACAGTTCGCTGTGTGGGTTATGTGATAAGGGAATGATGCTATGAATAAGAACACATCTTCCATTGCCAGAAGGTTGAACTGGTCATGGACGCTGGAAAAATTTTCAACTTATTTCTTTGTGGACATTCTTGTAATTGCGGCGGTAATTGCAGGCTGGTGTTATTATGTGGAAAAAGGTTATTTTGAAGATTTCAGCCTGAGGGCAGAGCAAAGGACCATTTGGGCAAATCAGGAGGAACTGGAACAGATAGAAGGCGAGAGGGGACTTTCGGTATCGGAAAGACTGGATAGAACCTTTCAGGAAGTTTTCTATGTGGTGAAATATGATGATGGCAGAAGCGTGACAAAAAATATGTATCCGCTTTTCATGAGTATGTTTTATATTGGGAGGATTGTTCTTGTCCTGGAACTTTTTGATATCATCATGACATTATGCTTTGGGGTGATTGGAATCCGCAGAAAGCTAAAGCCGCTGGATGACATGGCAAAACGTGCGGAAGAACTGGGAAGAATTGCATTTGATGAAAGTAAATATGCCAATCTGGAAAGCGCTATCGAGCATCTGAATCCGGAGGAACAGGATGGAGTGGTCTCTACCGGAAATAAGGATCTGGAAGGCGTGGAGATTGCCATTAATAATCTTCTGGCAAGAATGAGAGAATCCTACCGTCAGCAGTCGCGATTTGTTTCGGATGCTTCTCATGAACTCAGAACTCCGATTGCTGTAATTCAGGGCTATGCGAACATGCTGGACCGCTGGGGGAAAGATGATGAGAAGGTTCTGGAGGAAGGAATTGAAGCAATTAAGCATGAATCCGAACACATGAAGACACTGGTGGAACAGCTTTTGTTTCTGGCGCGTGGAGATGCTGGAAGAAATCATCTGGACATGCAGCAGATTTCACTGAAAGGGATTATTCATGAGGTGTATGAGGAATCCGGAATGATTGATGAAAAGCATGAATATGAACTGGTGGAAGATAAAGGAGATGTCATCATGACCGGAGATGCGGCGATGATTAAGCAGTCAGTAAGGATTTTGGTGGATAATGCAGCAAAATATACCCAGGAAGGGGAAACTATTATCCTTAAATCTGGAATTAACAAGGAAATGAAGGCATATTTTGTCATCCAGGATAATGGAATAGGAATGAATGACAGTGAAGTATCACATGTTTTTGAACGGTTCTACCGTTCCGATGAAGCAAGAAACCGGCAGACCGGTGGGACGGGACTCGGACTCTCCATTGCAAAGTGGATTATTGACAGGCATGGAGGGTATATTGAGGTATTGTCGCGGCCTGAGATTGGAACGAGGTTTACGGTGACGTTTTCGTAATTTACTGCAGCAGCTTTTTCATGATAAATTCATAGATTTCCTGGCTGTGGTCTTTCCAGTTGGCACACATGACATCAGCCTGTTTTTCTAATGGAACATTAATATTCACTTCAATGAGATTGCTGGTGCCTTCCTTGACCTGGCAGTGTACGGTGAAGTCACGGGCGGAATTCTTAAAGTAGGTGGATGTGGTGCCGACTTCGTTTTTTAGCTCATATTTATTGCTCTTTAGGTAGTTCATGATGTCATCTTTAATGGCATCCGGAATCTGGTCGTCTAAGAGAGATACCGTGGAAGAACCGGAGCGGGTGATGGTATATTGCGTGGTGTTGCGGAAATTCTCCGTACGGATGTATTCAAGCTCCAGAAGGTCATTTAAGGATTCCTGGAGAGTGAAATAATTGGTGTATTCCTTAACCAGCATAAAGTCTGAAATCTGGGTGTTGGTTAACGGAAAATTTACCTTGTCCAGCATATACAGAATCATTAATTTGTAAAGTGTTGATGCATCGGAAGTCATAATATCTCCTTACTTTCTTATGAAATAAATCTAAAATTCATTCCCTGAATAACATTTTTGTCGGAAAAAGTGCGGTTAATGGAGTTAAGAACATTTTTCTTATCCGTACTCCATTCAGGCGCAACAAGAAGTTTTTTGGGTCCATCACCGGTCAGACGGTGTATGACCATGTCCGGAGGCAGAATCTTAATAATATCGGTTAAAATATCCAGATACTCATCCAGTGTGAGAGTTTTAAATAAACCCTTTTCGTAATCAGCGGCAAGGTCTGTTCCGGTCAGGACGTGGAGTAGCTGCAGTTTAATTCCTGATGCGCTGCTGTGAGCAATGTAATCTGCTGTTTCCAGAATCATTTTCTTATCTTCTCCCGGAAGGCCGATTATCATGTGAACGATGGTTTCAATTCCGGCATTCTTGAGAAGAAGCATTGCCTGCTCAAAAGTATCAAGCTCATATCCGCGCCGGATGTAGGAGGCAGTCTGCGGATGAATGGTCTGAAGTCCCAGCTCAATCCAGATGGGCTTCTGGGTATTTAATTCTTGCAGAAGATCAATAACTTCCTCGCCAAGACAATCCGGTCTGGTTGCAATGGACAGACAGACAATATCAGGATGATGGATTGCTTCTGTGAAAATCCGGCGCAGATATTCTACCGGTGCATAAGTATTGGTATAAGCCTGAAAATAAGCAATATAGGAATTTCCAGAATATTTGGCGGAGAGAAGTGCTTTTCCGTGTTCAATCTGCTGGGTTATGGATTCAGAAGGATTTCCAGCAAAATCACCGGAACCACCAGCTGAACAGAAAATACAGCCTCCATGACCAAGAGAGCCGTCCCGGTTGGGACAGCTCATGTTTCCATTTAGCGCAATTTTGTATACTTTTTTGCCGAATTTCTTTATTAAATAATCATTTAATGAATAGTAGTGTTTCATATTATCGAACGATATGGTCCTTCACAGCCTTACTTACAACATCTGCTACTCTTGGGTCAAATGGCATTGGAAGAATATTCGTGTCGCTTACTTCGTCATCCGGGATAAGACCTGCAATTGCGTTGGCAGCGGCCAGCTTCATTTCTTCAGTAATCTGTGTGGCACGGCCTTCTAAGGCACCCTTAAAGATACCAGGGAATGCAATGACATTATTAACCTGGTTCGGGAAGTCGCTTCGTCCGGTTCCTACAATTCTTGCTCCGGCTTCTCTGGCGATATCCGGCATGATTTCCGGAACCGGATTAGCCATTGCAAATAAAATGGAATCCTTGTTCATGCTCTTAACCATGTCAGCAGTCACAATGTTTGGTGCTGAAACACCAACAAAAATGTCTGCACCAACAAGGGCATCGGCAAGAGAACCTTCTTTTTTCTCCAGATTGGTTACCTTGGTCATTTCCTTCTGCATCCAGTTAAGACCATCGGTATTTTCGGAAAGCATCCCCACCTTGTCACACATGGTGATGTGCTTGAAACCATAGGTGAGAAGGAGCTTTGTGATTGCAATTCCGGCAGAACCGGCACCATTTACCACGACACGGCAATCTTCTTTTTTCTTGCCTGTTACCTTAAGACCGTTGATGATGCCCGCAAGCACGACGATTGCCGTTCCATGCTGGTCATCATGGAAAACAGGAATGTCAAGAAGCTTCTTTAAGCGTTCTTCAATTTCAAAACATCTTGGAGCGGAAATATCTTCCAGATTAATTCCGCCAAATGCAGGTGCGATATTGACAACCGTTTTAATGATTTCCTCGGTATCCTGCGTATCAAGGCAGATAGGAAATGCATTGACATTGCCAAATTCCTTAAATAAAACAGCCTTTCCTTCCATTACCGGCATTGCGGCATGGGCACCAATGTTGCCAAGACCCAGAACGGCACTTCCGTCTGATACGACAGCAACCGTGTTTGCCTTGATTGTATACTTATAAGCGGCTTCCTTGTCCTGTGCAATGACCTTACATGGTTCTGCAACGCCTGGTGTATAGGCAAGTGCAAGGTCTTCCCTGGTCTTTATTGCACATTTGGAAACCGTTTCTAATTTACCATTCCATTCTTCGTGGAGCTGTAGTGCTTTTTCGTTTGTTGTCATTGTTTTACAAACCTTCTCTTTCTTCAATATTGATACAATGATATCATATTTGTCAAAATGTATCAACTTTTGCAATTTAAGAATTTCCGGCAAATTTTCAGAAAATATTTCTTGCGTAATTGGAAATAACAGGGTATAATGATAACGTAGTCGAAAATCATGTAGTTCTACATAATTTTTCCCGATTGGATAGGAGAATAGTATATGCGTGCAAAGTTAGAAACATTATCACTTGCAGTCTTGAAGGATTTTGCAAAGGACAAAGGAATTAAGAATATTAGTACGATGAAAAAGAGTGAACTGATTGATGCCATCATTCTTGCATGTGGAGATGAACAGGGGGAAAAGCCGGACAAGCCTGAAAAGGAAGATGGTACGGAAAAAGCTGAAAAGACCGAGAAGATAGAAGAATCATCCAAGGACGAGGACAAGGATGAAAAACAACCATTGACCGAGGAAGAAAAGTTAAAGAAGCGTCAGGAAATCCTGGAACAGAATGTGGTGATTGATCCGGTTCCGGCATCGGGTATTCTGGAAGTTATGCCGGATGGATATGGTTTTATCCGCTGTGAAAATTTCCTGCCGGGTGAGAATGATGTTTATGTATCCCCTTCGCAGATTCGCAAGACGGGCCTTAAGACGGGAAACATTCTGTTTGGGAAGAAACGTGTTAAGTGCCAGGGAGAGAAGTTTGCGGCCCTTCATGCACTGACAACGGTAAATGGTTATGATCCGGATGTATTACAGACAAGACCGAATTTTGAAAACCTGACTCCGATATTCCCAAATGAGAGAATTCATCTGGAAAAAGGAAATCCAACAACTGCAATGCGTATCGTGGATTTAATGAGCCCGATTGGAAAGGGACAGAGAGGTATGATTGTTTCACAGCCAAAGGCTGGTAAGACAACTCTGTTAAAGCAGATTGCAACTGCCGTGTTAAGGAGTAATCCGGAAATGCACATGATTATTCTTCTGATTGACGAACGTCCGGAAGAAGTTACCGATATTAAGGAATCCATTGTGGGAGATAATGTAGAAGTTATTTACTCCACGTTTGATGAATTGCCGGAAAGACATAAGAGAGTTTCTGAAATGGTTATTGAACGTGCAAGAAGACTTGTGGAGCATAAGAAGGATGTTATTATTCTTCTGGACAGTATTACACGTCTGACCAGAGCGTATAATGTAACAGTTCAGGCAAGTGGACGTACTCTGTCCGGTGGTCTTGACCCGATGGCATTACACATGCCGAAGCGTTTCTTTGGTGCGGCACGTAACATGAGAGAAGGAGGAAGTCTTACGATTCTTGCAACAGCACTGATTGAAACAGGAAGCAAGATGGATGATGTGGTATTCGAGGAATTTAAGGGAACCGGTAACATGGAACTGGTACTTGACCGGAAATTATCCGAAAAGAGAGTCTTCCCTGCCATTGATATTGCTAAGTCCGGTACCAGACGTGATGATTTGCTGCTTTCTCAGGAAGAAATGGAAGCAATGGAAATCATTCGCAAGAACTTAAACGGACTGAAACCGGAAGAAGCAGCAGACCGGATTATCGATACTTTTGCAAGAACCAAGACCAACAAGGATTTCATTCAGTATATTAAGAAAACAAGACTGAATTAAAAAAGAATAAATTAAGTATTGCATTGCCCGATTTTTTATGATACAATTTAAAAGCTGTTTATCGAAAAGGGCAATTGACAGCAGGCTGATTGTTATGGGCGATAGATTATGAAGCATGATATGCGCATAATAGGTTCATGAGATTTAAGTGGCAGTCAATTATATACAGAATTTAGTTTAGTGAGGTGAAAATCATGAGAGAAGGAATCCATCCAGATTATTACCAGGCAAAGGTTGTTTGCAACTGTGGTAATGAATTCGTAACTGGTTCAACAAAGGAAGATATCCACGTTGAAATTTGTTCTAAGTGCCATCCATATTATACTGGACAGCAGAAAGCTGTTGCAGCTCGTGGACGTATTGATAAGTTCAATAAGAAGTATGGTGTTGAAAGCAAATAGTTTTAAAGATAAGGTTGAGGTTAAATTTAATCTCAACCTGTTTTTAAATTAAAAACAAATCTCAATCATGATAAAAGTATTTTACAAAGTATAACTGTATGTGAATGACATAGAAGTGAGAAAAACGGAATTGTTACATGAAAGTGTGGTGATATTTTATGAAACCGTCAGGAATTGGGGGACAGGCTGTCATTGAAGGAATCATGATGAAGAATAAGAATCGTTATTCTATCGCAGTACGAAAACCGGACAATGAAATAGAGGTCGTAGTTAGAAAATACAATAACCTGTCTAAAAGAATAAAAATATTGAGACTTCCGATTATCCGGGGTGTGTTTAATTTTATTGATTCACTCATTATAGGAATGTCAACGCTGACTTATTCAGCAAGTTTTTACGAAGATCCGCAGGAACAGGCTCCGACACCGGCAGACAAGGTGGCGAGAAGTTTGTTTAAGGACAAGCTGGATTCCATTGTAATGGCATTAACCATTATTGTGGCAATTGCACTGGCACTTGGATTATTTATGGCATTGCCGTTTTATTTGTCCAGACTGCTGTCCAGGTTTATTGTGTCGGATACGCTTCTGGATTGGTTTGAGGGGCTGATTCGTCTGGCTATTTTTCTTTCCTATGTAACGGCAATTTCGTTAATGAATGATATTAAGCGTGTGTATATGTACCATGGCGCAGAACATAAATGTATCAACTGTATTGAAAATGGTCTGGAGCTGAATGTAAAGAACGTAAGGGCAAGTTCCCGACTGCACAGAAGATGCGGAACCAGTTTTATGCTGTTTGTAATGTTTGTCAGTATTATACTGTTTATGTTTATTAAAACGGATGATCCGGTCAGACAGATGGTTTATCGTCTGCTTCTGGTTCCGGTTGTGGCAGGAATTTCTTATGAAATATTAAAGCTTGCCGGACGTTCCAATAATTTTCTCATGAAGATTATCAGTGCTCCGGGGCTGCTTTTACAGAAACTTACCACAAAAGAGCCGGATGATGACATGATAGAGGTTGCCATTGCTGCGGTGGAAGCAGTATTTGACTGGCGCGAGTTTCGTTCTGTTTATGATGATGACGATGAAGATGCGTTTGAATTTATTGATGATGACGATGATGTACCGGAATATGTGGAAACTTTTGGAGCAGCAGGAAATGCAATGATGGAAGGTGTTTCAGAAAGTACCATGGAAGAGTTTGTGAAGGCCGGAATGCAGGAAGAACTCTATGAGCAGCAGACCTTGTTTGAAGAAGGTGTGCCGGAGCAGGGAGTCATGCCGGAGCAGGAATTCGTGCCGGAACAGATGGAAATGCCGGAGCAGGGAGTCATGCAGGACCAGATTGTTTATCATAATGAAGAAATGTATCAGGAAGCATATAACGGACAGGAACAATATGTCCAGACCAGTCTGTTTGATGAAGAGTATGTACCGGGAGACCAGCAATGAGAACCTATGCACAGGTATTAAAAGAAGGAAGAAAAATACTTCTTCAAAAGACAGTCTTATAAGGAAAAAGCTCTTTTT
>CAMEUH010000043.1 GCA_945938055.1 uncultured Eubacteriaceae bacterium
AAGTACATTACGGACATGGATTATGAAAAGCAGGATGAAACCGAATTAAAAGATGTCCCGAAAGGGGTTCTTGTCTATGAAATCAGCGGACCATTGTTTTTTGCCGTAATGGATAAAATTGAAAATATTTTAAGCAGTCTGCGTGCAGATACCAAGGTGGTTATTCTGCGCATGAGAAGTGTGCCTGCCATTGATGCAACGGCGCTGAATAATTTAAGCGACATGCAGGCTTCCTTACAAAAACGGGGAATTACATTAATTTTTTCCCATGTGAATCATCAGCCAAGACAGGCGTTTGATAAACATGGTTTTACAAAAGCCGTCGGAAAAGAAAATTTCTGCGGCAGTATTGACCAGGCTCTGATACGGGCCAAGAAAATAACGGAAGGTGAATAAAAATGGCAGATTTGACACCAATGATGCAGCATTACATGGAAACGAAGCAAAGCTATAAAGATTGTATTTTGTTTTACCGGCTGGGTGACTTTTATGAAATGTTTTTTGAGGATGCCATTACTGCATCCAGAGAATTGGAAATTACCCTGACGGGAAAAAGCTGTGGATTGGAAGAACGTGCACCGATGTGTGGTGTTCCGTTTCATGCTGCGGATACGTATATTAACAAGCTGGTTTCCAAAGGATATAAGGTCGCTATTTGTGAGCAGATGGAAGACCCGAAGCTTGCAAAAGGAATCGTAAAAAGAGAAGTAATCCGGATTGTGACACCGGGAACCAATCTTAACATGCAGGCACTGGATGAAACCAGGAATAATTACCTCATGAGCATTGTTTATGTGGGAGATAATATTGGTATTTCCATTGCGGATGTGTCCACGGGAGATTATTATGTGACAGAAGTGGAATCCGGCAAGGTGCTTTTAGATGAAATCAATAAATTTTCTCCGGCAGAAATTATTTGTAATGAATCCTTTTACATGAGCGGTGTGGAAATTGATGATCTGGTTCAGCGGATGAATATTACGGTTTCTGCATTGGATGCATGGTATTTTGATGAGGATTTGTGTATCCGCACACTGCTTTCTCATTTTCAGTTAAAGAACATTGACGGACTGGGATTAAAGGATTATCCTACCGGGGTGGTTGCGGCAGGTGCACTGATGCAGTATCTTTTGGAAACCCAGAAGAATTCCTTATCCCATATTACCAGGCTGGTTCCTTATTCTACGGGAAAATACATGATTATTGACAGTTCATCCCGCAGAAACTTAGAACTGGTTGAGACATTACGTGAAAAACAGAAGCGAGGTTCTCTTCTCTGGGTGCTGGATAAAACGAAAACAGCAATGGGGGCAAGAAGGCTCCGGAATATCATTGAACAGCCTTTAATTGAAAAAGAAGAGATTTTAAAGCGCCAAGAAGCCATTAAAAATCTGAATGAAAATGCCATTTTACGTGAAGAATTAAGAGAATATCTGAATCCGGTGTATGATTTTGAGCGCATCATGAGTAAGATTACCTGCAAATCGGTCAATCCAAGAGATTTAATTGCTTTAAGAAATTCACTGGAGATGCTTCCGCATATTAAAACGCTGCTTGCGGATTTTGACAGTGGTTTTTTATATGATATTGATGCACGGATGGATGATTTAAAGGATATATGTTCCTTAATCCAGGATTCCATTGATGAGGAAGCGCCGATTACCATCCGTGAGGGCGGACTGATTAAGGATGGTTTTCATGAGGAGATAGACCGCCTTCGAAAAGCGAAAACGGATGGAAAGAACTGGCTGATGGATTTTGAAATGCAGGAAAAAGAAAAAACCGGCATTAAAAATCTCCGGGTAAAATTTAATAAAGTCTTTGGATATACCATTGAAGTCACCAATTCTTATGCAAACCTGGTTCCGGAGGAGTATATCCGAAAACAGACCTTAAGTAACATGGAGCGTTATACCACACCAAAATTAAAGGAACTTGAGGATGTGATTCTTGGTGCGGAGGATAAGCTGTATATTCTGGAATATGATGTGTTCTGTGACATTCGTGAAAAAATTGCGGCAGAAGTCATTCGTATCCAGAATACGGCAAAGGCCATTGCAGATCTGGATGTATTCTGTTCCCTGGCATTGGTTGCGGAACAAAATAATTATGTCCGGCCATCCATTAATGAAAAGGGAATCATTGATGTGAAGGCAGGACGCCATCCGGTTGTAGAAAAAATGATTCCAAACGATATGTTTGTTTCCAACGATATTTTGCTGGATAACAATAATAACAGGGTATCCATCATTACGGGACCGAACATGGCAGGAAAGTCCACTTACATGCGCCAGACGGCACTCATTGTGTTAATGGCACAGATTGGCTCTTATGTGCCGGCATCCTCTGCCAATATTGGCATTGTGGACCGGATTTTCACAAGAGTCGGTGCTTCGGATGACCTTGCATCCGGTCAGAGTACCTTTATGGTGGAAATGACGGAGGTTGCCAATATTTTGCGGAATGCAACCAGTAATTCCCTGCTCATTCTGGATGAAATCGGAAGGGGAACATCAACCTTTGACGGTCTTAGTATTGCATGGGCAGTTGTGGAACATATTTCCAATCCGAAGCTTCTGGGGGCAAAGACGTTATTTGCAACCCATTATCATGAACTGACGGAACTGGAAGGCACGCTAAATGGCGTGAATAATTATTGTATTGCCGTCAAGGAACAGGGAGATGACATCGTTTTCTTACGGAAAATCATTAAAGGCGGTGCGGACAAGAGCTACGGTATTCAGGTTGCAAAGCTTGCCGGCGTTCCGGATTCCGTGATTGCAAGGGCAAAGGAACTGGTAGAGGAATTAAGTGATGCAGATATCTCCCAGAAGGCAAGAGATATTGCGGCAGCATTTGGACAGCAACAGTCTAAAAAACGGACCAGAAAGCTGGATGAGGTGGATTTGGAGCAGATGTCCTTATTTGACGTGGTTCAGGATGATGATATTCTGGAAGAGTTAAAAAATATTGATTTAAGTAACATTACGCCGATTGAGGCGCTAAACACGCTGTATGGTTTACAGAATAAGATTAAGAACAGGTGGCAGGGTTAATTGACATGGCAATTAAAGTTTTAGACCAGATTACAATCAATAAAATTGCGGCAGGTGAAGTGGTAGAACGTCCGGCATCTGTTGTAAAGGAGCTTGTGGAAAATGCCATTGATGCAAAGGCAAATGCCATTACCATTGAGATTAAGGATGGAGGAATTTCTTTTATCCGTATTACGGACAATGGGTGCGGTTTTGAAAAGGAAGATATTCCGATAGCATTTTTAAGGCATTCTACCAGTAAGATTAAGGCAGTAGAAGATTTGCTTACGGTTTCTTCCCTGGGATTTCGCGGGGAGGCATTATCCAGCATTTCTGCAGTTGCCCAGGTAGAACTGATTACGAAGACCCATGAAAGTCTCATGGGAACCCGCTATGTCATTGAGGGTGGAAAAGAAAAAGAGACAGAATCCGTAGGATGTCCGGACGGAACGACCTTTATTATCCGGAATCTTTTTTACAATACACCGGCAAGAAGAAAATTTTTGAAATCACCGATTACAGAGGGTGGCTATATTGCAGAACTGGTGGAAAAGCTTGCCATGTCTCATCCGGATGTCTCGTTCCGTTTTATTCAGAATAATCAGAATAAGATTCATACATCCGGTAACGGGAATATCAAAGATATCATTTATCATGTGTATGGAAGGGATATTACGGCAAATCTGCTGCCGATTTCCTATCAGGGAGAACATTTTTCCATCAACGGTTTTGTGGGAAAGCCGGTGGTAAACCGTGGCAATCGGAATTTTGAAAATTATTACATTAACGGCAGATTCATTAAGAGCAATATTATTAATAAAGCCATTGAAGAAGCCTATAAGCCGTTTATGATGCAGCATAAATATCCGTTTACGGCAATGCATTTTACCATTGATTCTTCCCTGATTGATGTGAATGTGCATCCGACCAAGATGGAACTTCGATTTTCCAATGGTGAAGAGATTTATAATACTGTGCTGGATGAGGTAACAAAGGCGCTGACACACAAGGAATTTATTCCGGATGTAGAGCTTGCAAAGGAAAAGAAGGAAGAAAAACCTGTGGTGGAAAAACATATTCCGGAGCCTTTTGAAAAGAAGCGGATGGAGCTGATTCGTGAAAGTACACCATATCAGGCAGAATTAAAGACGCCAATTATCTCCGAGCCGGAAAGAAAGGCCCATCCGACTCCGACGACTGCCATACCGAAAAGAAAGGATAATCCGGTTTCAAGAGAAATTGTTCAGGAAACTCCCGCACAGATGACCATGTTTTCTGAAAAGCTTCTGGATGAGAAAAGTGTTATCCGCCACAAAATTATTGGACAGGTATTTGATACGTACTGGATTGTGGAGTTTGATGATAAAATGTATCTGATAGACCAGCATGCGGCACATGAGAAGGTTTTGTATGAGAGAATCATGAAAAAATTTACGGAAAACCGGGCAGATTCCCAGAATCTCATGCCTCCGGTTGTAGTAAACCTTAGCACCAATGATGTGGAAACACTGAATCAGAACATGGAATTTTTTACAAACCTTGGTTACGAAATAGAGCCTTTCGGTGGAAAAGATTATGCCATTACGGCGGTTCCGCTGGAATTATACGGACTCAATGAAAAAGATGTGTTTATGGAAATTCTGGACGAAATGACAGAGGGCAATTATCGTACCATTACCTCCATTACAGACCGTATGGCAACCATTGCCTGTAAGGCGGCGGTAAAGGGAAATAACCGGCTTTCCGTGGAAGAAGCAAAGGAATTAGTCAATGAGCTTCTGACGCTGGAAAATCCTTATAATTGTCCACATGGACGTCCAACGATTATTTCCATGAGTAAATACGAGCTGGAAAAGAAATTTAAACGGATTGTGTGAAGAAATGAAAAAACAGCCACTTATTATTATTACGGGACCAACTTCCGTTGGGAAAACAGAAAACTCCATAAAAATAGCAAAGGCACTGGACGGAGAAATCATCAGTGCTGATTCCATGCAGGTATACCGTCACATGGACATCGGAACAGCGAAGATTACACCAGAAGAAATGGAGGGTGTACCTCATCACCTCATTGATTGTCTGGAACCGACACAGGATTTTAATATCTGTCAGTTTAAAGCAATGGCAGATGCGGCAATCAGGGACATTTCCTCCCGCGGGAAAATACCGATGATTGTTGGCGGTACCGGCTTTTACATTCAGGCTGTCTTAAAAGACGTTGAATTTTCCAGGGACGAGGAAGAGGAAGAAGCGGGAAATCAGACCATCCGTGAAGAACTGCAGGAAATTGCCAGTACAAAAGGGGCAGAATATCTTCACGCAATGCTTCGTGAAATTGATTCGGAATCGGCAGATGCCATTCATGCTAACAATGTAAAGCGTGTCATTCGCGCCATTGAATATTACCGGTTAAACGGAGAGAAGATTTCTTCCCATAACGAAAAAGAGCGTGTGAAAGAATCGCCGTATGATTATTTGTATTTTGTGATTAACAATGACCGGGAAATCCTTTATCAACGGATTGAAGAACGAATTGACAAAATGTTACAGGATGGGTTGGTGGAGGAAGTAAAGAAACTTCGTGCCATGGGCTGTACCCGTGACATGGTATCCATGAAGGGGCTTGGTTATAAGGAAATTTTAAGTTATCTTGAGGGTGAGATTTCTTATGAGGAAGCTGTCTATATTTTAAAACGGGATACCAGACATTTCGCAAAACGACAGATTACCTGGTTTAAGAGAGAAAAAGATGTAATCTGGATGAATTATCCGGATTACAATCAGGATAAAACGCAGATGCTTCAGGCAATGCTTGAAAGAATTGGAGAACATTATGGAATTAAATACAATCTATAAAGAACTTGGAATCAGTAAAGAAGTTTATGAATTGGGTGAAACGATTGAAAAAGAACTGAAAGATCGTTTCCGTGAGATTGATGAGGTGGCAGAATATAATCAGATGAAGGTGATTCTTGCCATGCAGAAAAATAACTTAAGCGAGGCACTTTTTGGGGCCACAACCGGTTAGGGATATAATGATTTGGGACGGGATGCCCTGGAAGCCATTTATGCGTCGATTTTCCATACGGAAGATGCATTGGTACGGCCACAGATTATGTGTGGAACGCATGCATTAAACATTGCATTATCGGCAAATTTACGTCCGGGTGATGAAATTTTGTCCCCGGTCGGAAAGCCTTATGATACCATGGATGAAATCATTGGAATCCGTGAATCGAAGGGAAGCCTTTCGGAATTTGGCATTACTTACCGGCAGGTGGATTTAAAAGAGGACGGTTCTTTCGACTGGGACGGAATTCGTTCGGCAATCAATGAAAAAACAAAGCTTGTTACCATTCAGCGTTCCAGAGGATATGCCAAACGTCCGACGCTCTCGGTAAAACGAATCGGGGAATTGATTTCCTTTGTCAAATCCATCAAACCGTCCGTTATCTGCATGGTGGACAACTGCTATGGGGAATTTGTGGAAACCATTGAACCATCAGATGCAGGGGCAGACCTTGTGGTAGGCTCCCTGATTAAAAATCCGGGCGGTGGACTGGCTCCGGTAGGCGGTTATATTGCAGGTAAGAAGGAATATGTGGAAATGGCATCCTATCGTTTGTCATCTCCGGGACTTGGAAAAGAAGTCGGTGCCACACTTGGCCTAAACCAGTCTTTCATTCAGGGACTTTTCCTTGCACCAACCGTAACGGCAGGTGCTTTAAAGGGTGCCATTTTTGCCGCAAATGTATATGAACGTCTGGGATTTCCGGTCAATCCGGATTCCGTGGAATCCCGTCACGACATTATTCAGTCTGTGGAACTTGGTACACCGGAAGGAGTCATTGCCTTTTGCAAGGGAATTCAAGCCGCTGCACCGGTTGACAGTTATGTGACTCCGGAGCCTTGGGACATGCCGGGATATGATGCACCGGTGATTATGGCTGCCGGAGCATTTGTACAGGGTTCATCCATTGAATTAAGTGCGGATGGACCAATCAAACCGCCTTATATGGTATTTTTCCAGGGTGGGCTTACCTGGTATCATGCAAAGCTTGGCATTTTGAAAAGTCTTCAGACCATGCTGGATGAAGGACTGGTGAACCTTTCCTTTGTGCCGGACAAGTAAAGACCCGGATAAATTTTTTGATATTTTGTGTATACATTAATTTTTTGATGTGATAAAATAACTTTGTATGGTGAATTTTATGTTCAGCCATTCACTGAATTGATTTGGAGGAAGATATGGCAATAGCAAGAAGTAAAAATAACTGGGCGTTACTGCTCTTAATGCTGGTAGGAATTGTTATTGGCGGGTTTATTGGGAATTTAACCAATATTGGATGGCTCAATTACGGTCAGACCTTTGGGTTTACGTCACCGATTGTTCTGGACCTTGGTGTTATGGTCATTACATTTGCCCTGACAATCCGCATTACCATTGCAAGCATTATTGGTGTCATTATTGCTATATTGGTATACAGACTCATATAGCCTGTTTTTCTATGTGTTGTGGTGTTTGGTCATGAAAATGAAAGAAACGAGCACAGCATTACGTCCCTATGAAAAATGCCTGAAAAACGGTCCGGAATCCTTATCGGATGAAGAACTGCTGGCAGTCATCATACGGTGCGGCACCAAAGAAGAGGACTCGGTATCTTTATCGAGAAGAATTTTATCAACGGGCAATCCGGAAAATGGAATTTTGAATATCATGGAACTTTCCGTGGAAGAACTGGTTCAAATCAAAGGAATCGGGAAAGTCAAGGCCATACAGGTGAAATGCATCGGTGAACTTTCCAGAAGGATTGCAAAAACGCAGAGAGCCATACGAAATACTTTTCAGACGGCTAAGGATGTGGCAGATTACTACATGGAATCCATGCGTCATTTGAAACGTGAAAAATTAATGGCATTAATGTTAGATTCAGCCTGTAATTATGTGAAGGATTTTGAAATTTCGGTTGGGACAGTGAATACCTCCATTGCCTCGCCAAGAGAAATCTTTATTGAGGCACTGCGCGTAGGGGCGGTTCATATCATTCTGGTACATAACCACCCAAGCGGTAATCCGATGCCAAGCAGGGAAGATCTCGCGATGACTTCCACCATCTGTAAGGCCGGTGAAATAATTGGAATCTCCATTATAGACCATATTATTATTGGTGATAATACATTTATCAGTTTCAGGGAAAGAGGTATCATGAATTAGTGGAAGGGAGCAGATAAAAAAGATGGCAAACGTATACGGTGTTGACATAGGAACGAGTAATATTAAGCTGTATTCAAAAGAAAAGGATGAAATTTTAAATGAGAAAAATATCATTGCCATAGCCAATAAGACGGAAATTATGGCATTTGGTGATGACGCATATTTAATGCATGAAAAGGCACCGGAGAACATTATTGTTTCCTATCCGGTTAAATTTGGTGTAATTGCAGATATTGAGAACATGGAGACTCTTTTTGAGTGTTTCTTTAAGAAAATCAACCGTGGAAAATTCTCCGGAGCAAATGATTTCTATGTGGCGGTTCCAACAGACATCACGGAAGTGGAGAAGAGGGCATTTTATGACCTTATCAGCAGTGCAAAGGTTAAGGCAAAGAATGTCTATGTAGTGGACAAGCCTGTGGCTGATGCCATCGGTGCCGGAATTGATGTTACGGATTCCAAGGGTGTCATGGTTGTTAACATTGGTGCAGATACGACAGAGATTTCTGTTATGTCGTTAGGTGGTATTGTCTTAAGTAAGTCTATTAAAATCGGTGGGAATAAGTTAGATGACAGCATTATCAGTGGTGTCAGAAAATGTTATAATCTGGTTATCGGCAGTAAGACGGCAGAGTCCATCAAAAAGCAGATTGGCAGTGCCATGCAGGAAGAAGAAATGTTTGCAAGGGCATATGGCCGAAACATCATGTCCGGTCTTCCGGTTGCCGTGGATGTATCTTCGGATGTTATTTATGAATCCATTATCGACCATCTGCGTTCCATTATGGATGCCATGAAGATGATTCTGGAGAGAACACCGCCGGAACTTGCAGCAGATATTATTGAACTGGGAATTCATGTTACGGGTGGAACTTCAACCATTCGTAATTTAAAGACCTTTATCGAAACGGAAACCAACTTAAAGGCAAATATTATTGAAAGTGGTTCCGAAAGTGTTGTAAAGGGAATTAAGGATATTATAAGCACGCCGTCATACAGAAAGCTTGCTTACCTTCCAAAAGAAAAGAATTATATTTAACCGGAAGGAAAGGATACCATGAAAAAGTTACCAAACATATCGATTTCATCCAAACAGTGGCTTACCGGTATTACCATTGTATGCGTGATTCTCATGGGAATTTCTCTGTTTACGGATAAGATATCGGTACCGTTAAAACGGGTTGCCTCTGTGATTGTAGTTCCCATGCAGAAAGGAATCAATGACATAGGTACTTATGTTTATTCCAAATATACGTTATTGAAAGATTTTTCACGCATTAGTGAAGAAAACCTGCAGCTTAAGGAAGAGATTGCCAGACTGACAGAGGAGAACAGTCAGTTAAGCCTGAATAAGTTTGAACTGGAACGTCTTCGTGCGTTGTATGATCTGGATGATAAATATGCAAATTACCAGAAAACGGCAGCAAGAGTCATTGCAAAAGAAGCTGGAAACTGGTATAGTGTCTTTACCATTGATAAGGGAAGCCAAGACGGCATCGAAGTTGACATGAATGTCATTGCAAATGGCGGTCTGGTGGGAATCATTACCGATGTCGGGGAAGACTATGCCATTGTGCGCACCATTATTGATGATGGTAATAATGTAAGCGGCATGCTGATTAACACAGGAGCCACCTGTACGGTGGAAGGAAGCCTGAGTCTGATGGATTCCGGCTATGTTTACTTAAAGTATTTTAAGAATGATACGGAAGTAAAGGATGGTGACAAGATTGTTACTTCCAATATCAGCAGCAAGTATGTGGAGGGACTGCTGATTGGCTACGTAAAAGAAGTAACAACAGACCCAAACAGTCTGACAAAGTCCGGTTATCTGATACCGGTCGTGGATTTTGAGCATCTTCAGGAAGTTCTTGTTATTTTGGATAAGAAGTGAGTATTGTATGAAAAGAAAAGTATGTATTACGGTGTTGGCAATCGTTTTTTATTGTCTGCAGACAACATTCTGCAAGACGATTGCCATTGCATCCGTATCGCCGAACATCATGATATTAATTCCGATTTGTTTCGGATATTTTAAGGGGAAAAATGAAGGGATTTTTGCCGGATGTGTAACCGGACTTTTATATGATGTCTTTTACACATCCCTACTTGGTTTTTCTATTCTTGCATTTACCTATGTAGGGTATATTGCAGGTCTTTTTCAAAAAGAGTTCGATCAGAAACGTATGATAATTCCAATGATAATTACAGCAGTAGCTTCTTTTAGCTATGATTTTTTAATATACGTCGGAGGATTCCTGCTTTATAACAAGTTAAATGCTTTTTATTATACGGGCAGGATTATTATTCCGGGAATGATGTATACATTGGCTGCAATGGCACTATTATTCCGGCCGATGTATTATCTGAGTGGAGTGTTTGAAAAGAAAGATAGAAGGAAAGTGACAGAATATGTATCAGGAAATTAAGGATTATGTCATCAGCATCTTAAAGTCCAGACTTCTTCCACTGGTAACGTTGTTTATTGTGATGAATATCGTATTGATTCACCGTCTGTTTGAACTTCAGATTGTACAGGGAGAAGCTTACTTAAGCTCCATTTCTGATTCCATTGAGCAGACTAAGAGTGTTGCCAGTACCCGTGGAAATATTTATGATTGTAATGGTGTGCTTCTTGCTTATAATGATCTTGCTTTTTCTGTTAAAATCAGTGACAGTGGTACTTATGAATCCCTGTCAGAAAAGAATCAGATTTTAAATGAGGTCATTGCCAAGGCAGTTACCATTATTCAAAAACATGGGGAAAAAGTCAGCTGTGACTATGCCATTATTGTCAATGAAGATGGAAAATATGAATTCAATGTTTCAGATAATGCAAGACTTCGTTTTCTGCGTGATATTTATGGAGTAAAAAGTGTTAGTGATCTTTCGGAAGAGCAGGTTGCATCAACGGCAGAGGAGGTCATAAACTATCTTTCTTCTGAGGGAAGATATGGCATTGATTCCGGATACTCAAAGGAAATGGTAATTTATATCCTGAATTTCCGTTCCTACATGAGTGCCAATACCTATCAGCGTGCAATGGAGTTTACCATGGCATATGATGTCAATGATGAAACGGTTGCCGAGATTCTGGAAAATTCCGGAGATTTAATCGGTGTTACCATTTCAGAAGAGTATATCCGCAAGTATGTGGATGGTTTTTATGCCGCCCATATCCTTGGTTATACCGGTAAGATATCAACGGACGAGCTGGCTGAACTTCAGGAAAAAAATAGTCAGTATGCAGCAAATGATGTTGTTGGAAAAGCCGGAATTGAACAGGCAATGGAGTTATACCTTCAGGGAACCAAGGGCGAACGCAAAGTATATGTGGATAATGTAGGACGTATCACGGAAGTCATTGAAGAAACCGAGCCGGTTACCGGCTGTGATGTTTACCTGACCATTGACATTGAATTACAGAAAAAAATTTATAAAGCCTTGGAAAAGCAGCTGGCAGAGATTCTGGTGAGTAAAAGCACCGATTCGGATGAAGCGTATGTCTATGCAAATGACCAGACAACCATCAAGGATATTTTGATTCCGATTAAAGATGTGTATTTTGCCTTAATCGATAATAATGTCATTTCCTTAAAGGAAATCGCAAAACAGAAGACACCGACTTCCGTTACGGTTTATAACCGTTTCCTTTCCAAGCAGGAAGAGGTGCTTTCCAAGGTAAGGGCAGAGCTTACGGATTATGACACGGATTATGGACATCTGAGCGAGGAAATGCAGGTTTATATTTATAAAATATATGAACTGCTTTTAGAGGATGGCATTATTCTGAAAAATAATGTGGATACCACAGATACCATGTACGACGAATGGCGTGCGGAAACCGTAAGCTTAAAAGAATATCTGTCGTATGCACTCGCCAAGAACTGGATTGATGTTGCCAAATTTACGGACAAGGAGTATTCCAGCCTGTCGGAAGCGTATGAGAGTCTGGTGGACTACATCATGGCAGATATCAAGGAAGAAACGGAATTTAACAAGAAAATATATAAATACATGATTAAGTACCGGCAGCTTTCCGGAAGTGAAATCTGCGTCCTTTTATATGACCAGGGAATCCTTCCTTACGATGAGGAAACCTGTGGGAAATTAATTATGGGAACCATAACGGCAAAGGATTTTATTCTGGATAAGATTGGAAATTGTGAAATTACACCGGCACAGCTGGCATTAAAACCGTGTTCCGGCTCCTGCACGATTCTGGATAATAATACAGGAAGAATTCTTGCCATGGTATCCTATCCTAGTTATGAGATTAACAATTTGTCCGGTACGGTAGATGCGGAATATTATTATAAGCTTTTAAATGATGGTTCGCTTCCTCTTGTAAATAATGCAACCACAACGAAAAATGCACCTGGCTCCGCATATAAGATTGTAACGGCAATCGCAGGTCTGGAAACGGGCGTCATTAATTCCAGTGAAGTCATGGAATGTAATGGTATTTATGAAACGGTTACCCCAAATCCAAAATGCTGGATTTATCCGGCAAAACATGGGGATGAAACCGTGGCAACTGCACTCAGGGATTCCTGTAATATTTATTTTTATGAGGTAGGTTACCGTCTTGCCATGAATTCTGCCGGAAAGTATGATAGTACCAAGGCAACCAATATTCTTGCAGACTATGCAAAACAGCTTGGTCTGGCAACCACAACAGGCATTGAAATCTATGAAGCCGTACCGACAGCTTCGAACGAAAATGCAGTTGCATCTGCCATTGGACAAGGTCGTAACAGTTTTACCGGACTCAATCTTGCACGTTATGCATTAACCATTGCAAATTCGGGTGTTTGCTATGATTTAACATTGATTGATAGAATTGTGGACAGCAAGGGAAATAATGTTTTTGTATCCATCCCGATTGTGGCAAGTACCATGAACAATGTATCGTCCTCCACATGGAATACCGTGCATTATGGAATGAAACTGGTAAGTGATAATTCTTCTTATCTTTCTTCCTTAAATATTACCACGGGCTCCAAATCCGGTACTGCACAGGAAAATGTAAAGTATCCGGACCATTGTACGTATATTGCTTACGCCCCATTTGATAAACCGGAAATAGCCATTTCCACGGTAATACAGAATGGTTATGCATCATCCAATGTAGCAAAATTAACGTCGGAGGTACTGAAGATTTACTATAATATTAGCGAGACACCAGAAGATACTACCGGAACTACGAGTACAAACTAATCTATCGAGGTGTGTTTAATGAATCATTCAGTTATCATCAAAGGCAGCAAGAATGGTCTTACCATTTTAGTCAATGAAGCCATGCGTTATGATGAATTAATTGAAATACTGAAAGAGAAATTTACTGCCGGAAGGGATTTCTTTAAAAAAGCATCCGTGGCACTATCGATTAAGGGAGTAGAATTGACACAAGCCCAGGAGCGGGAAATTATTCAGGTCATTGAGCAATATTCTGACATGAAGATTATCTGCCTGGTGG
>CAMEUH010000044.1 GCA_945938055.1 uncultured Eubacteriaceae bacterium
TAGTATCGGAACTTGATAAGAGTGATATGGAGAGTGAATTTATGAGACACAAAAGAGCGTGCACAGTGACCATGCTGGTTATAAGCTGCTTTTGCTTTATGGGGTGTGGGAAAAAAGAACAAGTGGCATTATCGGTATGGTGCCCTTCGGATAATATCTCAATGATGACAGAAATGGCAGAAGAGTTTAAAAATCTGCATGCGGGTGAGGTGGAGCTTTCCATCACGATTAGTGAAGAAGAGGAAATTAGTTGTAAGGAAACAGTACTCGCAAATCCGAAAGCGGCGGCGGATGTATTTATTTTTGCGGCGGACCAGTTTGAAGAACTTTGGAGGCAGGAAATGTTGCTTCCAATTACGCTTCATACAGAGAAGATTATTGAAGACAATGGCGGCATTGATTCCGGTGCAATCCGTTGTGCAACAAGAAATGAAACATTGTATGCATATCCGGTTACTGCAAGTAATGGATACTTTTTATATTACAATTCCCAGTATCTGACAGAGGATGATGTAAAAAGTCTGGATCGGATTCTGGACGTTGCTGCGGCAAATGGAAAGAAGTTTGCAATGGATTTTAGCAGTGGATGGTACATTTATTCGTTTTTCAAAGGTGCCGGTCTGGATGTTGAAATGACAGAAGACGGCCTTGGAAATGAATGTAACTGGAATGCAACAGATACGAAGATAAAGGGAATTGACGTGGCACAGGCGATGCTTTCCATTGCCGGACATAAAGGATTCTTAAGTTGTGGAGATGAAGCTTTTACTAATGGAGTGGCAGATGGAAGCATTATTGCAGGGGTAAACGGAACATGGAATGCAACTAAGGTTGAAACTGCATGGGGAGAGCATTATGCGGCAGCAAAGCTTCCGGAATATACGGTTGCGGGACAGAAGGTTCAGATGTGTAGTTTTGCGGGTTATAAGCTTGCCGGAGTGAATGCATTTACGCAGAATCCCAAGTGGGCAATGTTATTTGCAGAATGGATTACTAATGAAGAAAATCAGATGAAGCGTTTTGAAATGCGGGGAGAAGGTCCGTCCAATGTTAAGGCAGCGGCATCAAGTGTGGTACAGAAAGCACCTGCAATTGCTGCACTTGGAGAACAGGCAGAGTATGGATATCTTCAGAATGTGGCAGAAACATTCTGGAGTCCAAGTTATATTTTTGGAACGATTATAGCAGCAGAAAATCCAGACGGAAGGGATTTACAGCAGCTGCTTGATGAGATGACCAAAGAGATTAGGGGACTTTCTGGGAAACCATAAAATATGGATTTGCGGACAGGAGGTTGATGCGTCGTGAAAAAGATACCGTTTCGAATCTTTATTACCGTGCTGATTGCAGGGATGGTGGGTATTTTTGGCGAAATTATCTTAAAATATAATATCGACAGACTGTCGGATAATTATCGCATGATTGCAAATGAAATTGTTGTCAACAGACAATATACGACGCAGATTAATCTTCTTGCTTATCAGCATCAGGCACTTGTCAGCCGTCATGTCATAACAGAGGATGAAGCGGCTTATGATGGATATGAGGCAGAAGCAGAGCAGATTCGGGTCAGGCTGCTGAAAGAACTGGAAGAATTTTCTGAAAGAATGGCAGGAGATGAAAGAGAGCAGATTTTTCACAAAGTTTACTCTAATATGAACAGCTATCTCCAGAATGCCAATACAGCTTTAAAGTTTAGCCGGGAAGGAAGCAAAGGTACGGCGGCTTATTACTGCAATAATATCATGAATAATTTTTTGCAGAAGGTTAATGGAAGTATCCAGGAGCTGGATGAATTTACCACGGCGGAATTAGAGGATGCATATGAGCGTATGGAAAGTTACATATGGATTTCAAGAATCAGTGAAATCATATGTATTACGGCTATCATAGTTGCCACCGTTATTTGCTTGTTATATTGTGTCAGAATCACATCGAATCTGGACCGGTATAAGGATGAACTGGAAAAAGAAGTTGAGGAGAGGAATGCAAAAACCATTGCCATCCAGAATAATACCATTATCGGAATGGCAAATCTGATTGAAAATCGTGACGGTGACACGGGAGGTCATGTAAAGCGTACAAGTGGTTATGTGGGATTGATTGCAAAAGCGGCACAGGAAGAAGGATATTATTCGGAAATTCTTACAGATTCCTACATAGGACTTCTGGTTAAGGCAGCACCACTTCATGATATCGGAAAAATTGCGGTACCAGACAGCATATTGAAAAAGCCCGGCAAACTGACACCGGAAGAATTTGAAAAAATTAAGGACCATGCGGCTGAAGGCGGTAAAATTGTCCGTGAAGTTCTTGAAAATATTGAAGAAAAGGAGTATGTGGATATTGCCGAGCAGGTTGCATCCTGCCATCATGAAAAATGGGATGGAAGTGGGTATCCACACGGCCTGAAAGAAACGGACATCCCGATTGGTGCAAGAATCATGGCAATCGCAGATGTATTTGATGCATTGGTATCCAAACGCTGTTATAAGGAGGCAATGACATCAAAGGAGGCATTTGATGTCATTCAGAAATCAGCAGGTACTCATTTTGATCCGGTGCTGGCACGACTTTTCCTGGAGAATAAGGAAAAAGTATGCAGCATTTTATCTTGTGGATAGTGGGAAAAGGGATATTATTGAATTTCCCGAATCAAGCAGTACTGTTTTAAGGAAAAATTCTTTTCAACCACACCATAGATTTTAAAGCCAAAATGCTGATAGAATTCCACATTTTTGGGATTGTGAGTTTCTAACGAAATCATGAGGTTATGACGGGTGGCATAAGCAATGGTTTCATTCATAAGGTTTGCTGCGATTCCATGGTGCTGGACAGAAGGACTGACTGCCAGATAAATAATGTGGAGACGCTGATTCTGATGCAGTTGGTCCGTCCAGCTGGAATTCAGATAATCCTCGCCCTTCAGAAAATTGTGGAGGGTCTTTAAGGATGGGTCCTCCTTAATTAGAAAGGTATCTGTCTGAAGAACTGCCTTGGCTTCGGAGAGATAGTAACGGAAGAAATTGTATGGTTCGGCTTCATCGGATACGACCAGAACTCCATTTAAATCTTTACTGTCAGCAAAAATCTCACAGGTTTCGTAAAATTCATCCATGTCACAGTGAAATAATTCCGGCATCAGTTTTTTACGTATGTCTGGATCTGGAATTAGAGTCTCATAAAGCGGGTCATGTGCAAAACAGGTATTTAAAAGTTTTTCAAGCTTTGGTAAATCTTCTTTTTGTACGCGGTATAATTTGTCACTTGTCATGATATTTTTCCATCAGTCGGATGGTTCCTTTCTTATGATTTGATAGCATCATTTTATGTCATTTATTATTCGTCAATGAATGAATTCTTTAGCACCTGGCATGAATCTGCAATGCTATCGGATAGCAGATGATACTGGTCTTTCAGAACTTTTTTCAAATACTGCATTTCCTTATCATAGCTGATGTTCTTTTGCATAGAGTCCTGATTTCCCAAAAGTTCCTGCACAACAGGATAAAGTCCTGTATGCTTCATTAACCGCTGATATCCCCATTTCAGACGCTCCTTTGGCTGGTTAAAGACATAGTTCGTAAAATGGTTGTAAACCTCTTCATCAAACATAAAAGCATATGCATTATTATCGATTTCATAGATATTCTGAAGTGCCTTGTTTCGGTTGTTTTCCGATAAATTAAGAATGCTTTCTTCCAGAAAGTGTATCTTTTGCTGTAGTATTTCGTGTGGATAGTGAACATTGCCATACCAGTCAATCCTCACGAAAGCATCCTGTTCTGCTTTAAACTTTTGAAGAACTGTTTGTTCCAAATCCCTTGATGAGGTGAAAAGATTTTCAGCTTCGTCTGTTTTTTCGGCATCTAATAAAGAACGGTATGTTTTGTTTATGTCGGAAATCTGCAGATATTCCTTTTGTGCAGTTCTTTTGGCGGCTTGAAGTACAGTTAAAAGCTCTTCCTTTTTTTGCAGAATATTTTCTGGTTTAAAGTCGTCGCTTACGAAAATGCTGTCGCAGGTAATAGACTGTATACCCTTTTCCAGTTTCTTAAGAACCGGAGTAAAGCAGAGTGGAACCACAGCAGTATTGTCCAGTTCCGTAATGAAAAGGCTAAATAATTCATGGTGAAGCCGGTAAACCTTTTCATCATAAAATTTGTCATTATCAAACTGGGAATGATAGTGTGTTTCCATAAATTTCCCACCGGTAAAGTCATTTACCATGGACGGGATACCTGCAATTGCCATGGAAAAATCATCAGACCAGGTCTCGATAGGAGCTGTAATAGTGGTTTCATCCGGATAAGCTCTGGTAAGTTCGGGAAGATTCTCAAGAAATTTTTCAAGAAAGTTCTTGTACTCGAAACAGCTTCGGATTCTTGCCCTTGTTCCGTGTGCCAGAGCAGGAAGTTCAAAATTCAAGTCTGCAATTACTTTTCCGACCCATTCCGGGTGTGCAGTAAAAATCTGTTCATAAGCCCCCGTGGACCAGTCAAAATTAGAATCCACAACACCCCATTCCTCGGCAGCCATTGCACATAACATTATGGTGTTATTTGGAGTATAGCCACTTGCAATTAGTGCTTTTGCAATGCCAAACATCATGGAAACAGCAGTATTGTCATCCTGAAATCCACTGAAATAGGAATCATAATGGGCAGAAAGAAGGATGATACGGTCTTTATGCTTTCCAGGTATGCAGCCGGTAATGTTGTAAGTAGTGCAGTTCTTTTTTACACGGCTGTCGGAATCAAGAAATACCTTAATTTCACCGCGCTTTTTCAATAAGGATTTCAGAATCTTTGCATCCTTTCTGGAAATGGAAAAAGCAGGAGCATCATCCGGACCGGCAATATCCTGTGCGTTAAGGGATTCCTCGTCAATTTCTCCATAACCTCCGCTTTGAACAGCAATTAATGCCTTTGCTCCTTTAAGATGTGCCTGATAGACAGGATAATTAATCCACCATTCTTCCCGCTGGTTAATATCTACAAGAACAAGCTTGTCTTTTACATCCACCCCTTCATAGTCCTTTTTGGTTCCTTTGTTTCGGTAGACAAGGGAAAATTCTTTGGAACCGTCTGTGACAAGGGTTGTCTGATAGGCTCCCAGCTGAATGTCCTTCTGGATGCCATCCTCATCGGTATAGGTAAGCACTGCTTTATGAAATTCCCATCCATCAACAGTAATGGCATCCTTTCTTATCTGTGAGAGACCAATTTGTTCCATTTCATTTTTTAGCAGCTCACCTGTTTCAAATTCAGCCACAGAACCGGCAGGACGATAGCCCAATACTTCATTGGAACGATAATTTTCCATGCGTTTTGCCAGCTGATAAGAATAATTGATATCGATATTTTCCATAATTTTTTCCTGTATATTCATCGGGTTCCCTCCAAATGAATTGATTATGCGGCTATATTATAGCACTTATGAGAAAAAAGTGTAGAGGAAAATGAGGTTTCAGTAAAAAAGATTAACTAATTATAACGAAAAATTAACTTGGACATCCCGTCAAAATAAGCTATAATAATACTACTATAAAGTTAAGGCGGTATGACATTTGGCAAAGAGAACTTTTGTGAGAACCAGATCCTTACAGAATGGAATGAGAATTGACCAGTATATTGTGGATAAGTCGGGAAGAATGCTTGTGGGACGTGGCACCATACTGGACGAATACATGATTAATTCCATGCTGAAAATGGGCATTACGGGAGTCTATGTCGGAGATGGGGAAGAGGAACCGGAGAAAGAAAAGAAACCAAAAGAGGTCGTGATTTCTCCCAAGGTACAGGAAACGATAGAAAAGAATATTGTGTCGGATCGCTCCAAGGTTAAACTTACGGAAAGCGTCAAGAAAAGAGTGGAAGAAGGAATCCAGTATCTTTATAGTAATACAGATTCGGAAACTTTTACGGATGCCACCAATAGTATTGCCAGCGACTTAATGAAGGCAATTACGGAAAATGATGCGATTGCCGTGGATATTGATGCCTTAAAGGTTAGTGATGAGTATACCTTTAAACATAGCGTGGATGTTGCCACCATGGCAATGATTATAGCGAAAAAACATGGACTAAATGATAAGGAAATCTATGAAATCGGAATTGCGGGTCTGCTGCATGATGTGGGCAAGTCCAAGATACCCAATGAAGTTTTAAATAAACCGGGAAAGCTGACGGATGATGAGTTTGCATTGATGAAGCAGCATTCTTTATTTGGGTATGGGATTCTCAAAGAAAAAAAGGATATTTCGGAGCCTATCCGCATGGGCGTTCTGCAGCATCACGAGAAGATTAACGGAAAGGGATATCCGATTGGAGTACCGGCAGGTAAAATCAGCCGTTATGCCAAAATTTTGTCCGTGGCTGATATTTATGATGCCTTGGTGACAGAAAGACCCTATAAGAAAGCATTTTCCAAACGGGATGCGGTGGAAATGATTATGTCCATGACAGATGAACTGGATATTTCTGCCATGAAAAGTTTTCTGGGAAGTGTGATTCTTTATCCGGTTAATTCAATTATACAGTTAAGTAACGGAGAACAGGCGAAGGTCGTTGAAAATAACCCGGAGTGTATTTTGCGGCCGAAGGTTGTGGGACTTACGTCAGGAAATGTATACAATCTGGCAGAGGATCTGAAATGTGCAAGCCTTGTTATTTTGTAGAAACAGGAACGTGTTATTTTATCATAACAGATATAAAGCCAGTCCGGAGGGTTACTCCAGACTGACTGCATAAGAGGACTGATACATCTGGTTGAGGTCCTCTTTTGTATTATATTGGTTTCCGATACAGAATTCCTTGGACCAGGTCATGTAGTATGCCCATGGAATCTGAGTCTGTCTTATCATGGAAACATCCGGTATATAACCTACTTCTGCGAGGGCAGCTACCTTGTGGGAGGAGGTATTGCGGATTAATTCCAGGTACTCTTTCTCATAAGCAGTTCGTTCCTTGTGGGTGAGATAAACATCACGGGATACCACATCGACATACTCATCGCCCGGATAGCCTTCTTTTACAGGAGAGTTCCATACCCATAACAGGTTGTTTAAGTGCAGCTGATGGACAAAATAGTCAAACATCATCTTATAAAGTTCCATTCCTACAGTATGTCCTTTGGCTCCCCACCAGAACCAGGTTCCGTCGGCTTCGTGGAATGGACGCCAGAGTACAGGAATCTCTTCTTTTTCAAATTTTCTTAACTCGATGGCAAGCATATCCAGATCGTGGTAAAATGCCGTACGCTCCGGAGTATCTCTTTCTAAAATACGGGAAGCGTCAAATGGAGTATTTTTGGCATAAAAACTTTTGTCTTTTCCACCAATCGGTGAGAACCAGTGATAGGTCAGCGTGACAATTCCGTTGGTTTCCCTAGCCCATTGGATGGCTGTTTCGACGGTTCCTTTGTTTTCTTCAATTTCTGTCAGACATTCCTCTGAGGCGTCCTTGTAAGGAATGTTCGGGGAATAGGAAAGTAACTCAAAACCCTGCAATTTTGGTTTCTTACCGGTTACATCATGGATGTAGGTGATTTCTTCCATGGGATTGGTCTGTGTATGCTGTCCGGTAATGATATGGCTTCCCGCAGTATCGCATAAATACTGCAAAAGGTTGTGTGCCTGTACAGTTGCATCCGGATTGACAGGAGTTGATTTGTGTTCTTCTTTTCTAAGGCGGCGTATCATCTCAATACACATTCTGCCATTGTGATACGGGCATTTCCATGGGTTTACAACCGGGAGAATGGCTTCGTCAGGAGAATCCTTTTCCTGAAACCATTCGCCACCTGGGCGTGAGTCTGTGATTTCGGACTGAATGTAATTCCAGATTCGGTCGGAAGCATCCAGATATTCGGTACGATATGGGGTGCGCTCATATGCATTGTAGAATCCAATCACGGATTCCGCCTGTACCCACCAGATTTTTCTGGTATTGTCAACGCCGTGTTCCATTTCACTAAGAACGGCACCTTTTTCTTTATCGTAAGCGGTTGTCAGAATCTTGTTGGTGAGAACATCAATCATATCATTAATTTTTGTGGAAAGTTCCTGATATCCTTCCTTAAAAGGGGTATTTGTCCGGATTGACATGGAGTCAAGGATTTCCAGTCCACGGTGAATCAGCCATGAGGCCTCAATGTCATGACCATAGGAGTGAAGGTCAATGAGCGAATGATAGTTATCATCGAAAAAGACCTCCAGACGTTCCTTTTCTGGATTGTAAATTTTTTCATGAAAAATATCCAGTATGGAGAGGATGGAATCCCGGACCTGTAAATTTCCATCCACACGGTAAAGTTCGCAGTATGCCTCAAATACATGCAGCAGGGTGTTCATGGTTCTTGTGGCAAGAACGCCGTTTTCAGATAATTTGTCATTTTCCACAAGATGGCTGTAGGTACAGTCAAAGGCTTCCAGATATCCGTCTGTAACACGGCATTTGGTTTCCAGAAGATGATAAAGTTCATAGGCGAGGTCTAATGCTTCTTTGTTTTTTGAAGCGGGAGGATAAGAAGATAGGGAATAGATTGCAAAAGCCTGGTTATAGGTATGCTTGGTAGAATCCACAATATCCCCCTTATGGGAGACCATCCAATAGATACCGCCGTGGGTATGGTCAACACCGTGCTCTTTTATAAATGCATAGGAATGGTCTGCCATTTTAAGACTTTCTTCATCCTGAAAAAGAAGATGAACATTGGAATAAAACCATAAAATCCTGCAATGCAGAATCATGCCTTTGTCTGCTCCTTTGTGAACGGTTAAATCAATGCCTTTTTCACCGTAAAATCCGCCATTTGTTTCATCCTTAAGGGCGTTCCAGAATGGAAGGATTTTCTGTTTCAAATGATTTTCAAAATCTGCTGACTTCATCATGATGAACCTCCTGCTTATTAGCCCAATTTTTAAGCTCATTATAGTATGAAGAACGCAGAATGTATATAGATAAATAGTCATTTTTTAAAAGAAAAAAGTACTTGTACTTTCTGTATGCCGGTGCTAGTATATCGGATGGAAATGATATGTGGTAAAGGAGCATGGGAGCAGTCATGAAGCAGTTTGAACAGGATTTTACCGAAGGTTCTTTAGGAAAGAAGATTTTGTTGTTCAGTATTCCATTGATGTTTTCGAACCTTTTACAGGTATTATTTAACATGGCAGATGTTGCCGTGGTGGGAAGATTTGCAGGCTCTGTGGCATTAGGTTCTGTTGGCTCTACCACAATTCTGGTTTCGTTGTTTACTACATTTTTAATTGGTGTTTCAGGTGGAATCAATGTACTGGCGGCACTTCATATTGGTTCCGGAAATAAAAAGGAGCTGGAAGAAACAGTCCATACTTCTGCCATTATCAGCCTGATTCTGGGAATTCTTGTAATGGTGTTTGGAATTGTTTTCGCAAGGGGAATTCTAAAGCTTCTGCAGACGAAAGAAGAACTGATGGAAGGAGCTGTTTTGTATCTTCGCATTTACCTTCTGGGAGTACCGGCACTGGCGTTATATAACTTTGGTAATGCGGTATTTAGTGCGGCTGGGGATACAAAACGCCCGCTTTGTTATCTGACCATTTCCGGCGTGGTAAATATTATCTTAAATCTGTTTTTTGTTATTGTTCTAAAAATGAATGTGGCAGGAGTGGCACTGGCAAGTATTATTTCGCAGTATATATCGGCAGTTCTTGTGGTACGGGCACTATTTTTGTGCAGAGAGTCTTATGCACTTTCCTTTTCATTACTGCATCTTACCAAAGCGAAAGTACGGTCCGTGCTGGGACTGGGACTTCCTTGTGGTGCACAAAATGCCATTTTCCAGTTTGCAAATCTTTTTGTGCAGACCGGTGTGAATTCATTTAGTGCAACCATGGTATCGGGTAATTCGGCAGCGACAAATGCGGATGGTATTGTCTATGATGTCATGGCAGCTTTTTATACGGCATGTGGCAGTTTTATTGGACAAAATTTTGGTGCAGGGAAGAAGGAACGGGTTTTAAAAAGTTATCTTGTCAGCCTTTTTTATTCGTTCGGAACCGGATTGATACTGGGAACGCTTCTGGTATGTTTTGGAACACAGTTTTTGTCTCTGTTTACAAAGGATGCGGCAGTTGTGGAGGCAGGAATGAAACGTCTGACCATTATGGGATTTTCTTATGGAGTTTCTGCATTCATGGATTGCAGTATTGCGGCTTCCAGAGGACTGGGAAAGAGTGTTGTTCCAACCGTGATTGTGATTCTTGGCTCCTGTGTGTTCCGTATTATCTGGATTTATACGGTTTTTGCGTATTTTCATACCATTACTTCCTTATATCTTTTGTATGTATTTTCGTGGAGCATTACGGCAGCTGCAGAAATTGCATATTTTGTTAAAGTGTACCGGGAGCGGTTTGCATAAAGGACTGGCAGGAGGATTTCAAAACCAAGGAATTATCTTGAAATAAAAGAGCTTTTGAAATATAATGTTACTACGAAACTATTTTTAGAAAGTGGGAGATACACATGAGTAAGAACAATGGATTTTTTTCAGAATTTAAGAAATTTATCATGCGCGGCAATGTGATGGACATGGCTGTGGGTGTTATTGTGGGTGGTGCGTTTACTTCTATCGTGACTTCACTGAATCAGGATATTTTAACACCATTAATCGGTTTGTTTGGCGGTACGGATTTTTCCTATCTGACTGTAACTCTGGGAAGTGGAGAAAATGCACCGGTACTGGCTTATGGCAATTTTATTACTGCGGTTATTAATTTTCTGATTACGGCATTGGTGATTTTTGTTCTGGTAAGAACCATTAATCGTTTCAACGAGCGTTTTTCCAAGAAGGAGGAGAAGAAAGAAGAAGCTCCGACAACCAAGGAATGTCCGTACTGCAAGAGTACGATTGCAATCGGCGCAACCCGCTGCCCGCATTGTACTTCAGAATTGAGTGAATAAAATGGGTAAATGAGGTGCCAGATGAATCAGAGAGAAGTGACGGGGAAATTAGACACAAGAGGAATTGATGGATTAAGAGGAATTGCGGCGGTAGGGATTGCCTTATTTGCACATTACTATTTTTTTGTTCCGGAATTAAACTATCCTTTTTATAACCGGCTTACATACTGGTTCTGGAATTATGCAAGCTATTTTGTGGACCTGTTTTTTGTAATTTCAGGTTTTGTCATGGTACATGCATATCGTGACAAAATCAAATTACAGAAAATCGGGTTCACTGATTTTATAAAAAAGAGACTGGTACGTTTTTATCCTCTTATGGTATTTTCACTGTTTTGTGTTCTTGTTTTACAACTGGTGCATCAGGCAGTAACGGGAGTCTTTTTTGTCAATGAACTGATTTATGATAATAGTGTCTGGACATTTTTGTTAAATCTTTTGTGCCTTCAGGGTACTTCCCTTTTGGGCAGTTCGTTTAATGCACCATCATGGTATCTGAGTATTGTACTGATAATGTATGTTCTGTTTTTTCTGGGTACTTATTGGAGCGGAAAATATAATAAGGAAAACCTGTTTTATGGTGCCATGGTTCTTTTGGGAATCGTGATTGCCGTAAAAGGTTATCCGGTGGTGTTTTTAAACTGCCGCGGAATGATTGGATTTTTTACGGGATGCCTTCTTCATGAGGCGTGTGTCAGGATTCAGTCCATGGAAACGGTTCGTGGAAAAAACATGCTGGTGGGAACGGCACTTGCAATTCTTTTAGGAATCTGTATTCTGGGAGCATGGAAAGGACATGCTGTTTTTGCACCAAGTACGCTGGTTGTTGTGGTGTATGGGATTTTAATCTGGCCTCTTTGTGTCCTGCTGGCGGTTCACATGCCGTTTGTACGATGGATACTTTCCAGGAAAATGTTTGTATTTCTTTCGGGAATTTCATTTTCCATGTATCTGATTCATTTTCCGGTGATGGTGTTTTTGGAAGATGTAAATGTGCTGCTTGGATTAGGTCTTAATTATGCATCCAGAAAAGTCTTTGTTCTGTATGTCTGTCTGCTCATGGTAGCAGCCGTGTTATGTCATTATATTGTGGAACGTAAGCTTTCAGACTTCTTTGGAGGAAAGAAAAATGAAAAGAAATTATAAGCTGTTAATCCAGTATGACGGAAGCCGTTATTTTGGATGGGAACATCAGCCGAATCAGGATACCATACAGGGAAGGATTGAAAAAGCTGTTTTTGCAGTATGTGGGTCTTATCCTGACATTAACGGTGCAGGAAGAACCGATGCAGGAGTACATGCGAGAGGTATGACCGCCAATGTATTTATGGATGTGGCATATGAACCCGTTGAAATCCGAAGGATTCTTAATGAGAATCTTCCGGAGGATATCGCAGTTCTGGATGTCCGCGTGGCTTCGAATCAATTTCATGCAAGGTACAGTGCCGTTGGGAAAACCTATCGGTATTCCTGTCATTATGGAGAATATGGGGCGGTCTTTGACCGGAAATATGTGACAGAGCTTGAGGAAAAACCGGACGTGGAGAAAATGAGGCGGGCTGCAGAAATCTTAAAAGGTAAGCATGACTATGCGGCATTTTGCAGACAGGCAGGAAGTTATCCTTCCACAATCCGGGTGGTAGACCGTATTGAGATAGAGGAAAGGAACGGATATATCACGTTTCTCTTTCATGGAACGGGATTTATGCGAAACATGGTAAGAATTATGGTGGGAACCCTGCTGGATGTAGGAATGGGGAAGATTCCCGTAGAGGAAGTAGATTCGATTTTAAAGTCCGGTGACCGGACAAAGGCAGGATACACGGCACCGGCAATGGGTCTGTGCCTTATGAATGTGGATTATTAAGTTTTTCTTGTATTCATATACTTTTTGTAGTAAATTGAATTTAATGTGGAATATGATATGAAATAGGAATAACAGATAATTTTGGGAGGATTTTGTAATGAGAAAATTTGTGATTTCATCCGATACAACTTGTGATTTACCAGAGGAATACATTAAAAAGCATGATATTGATATTCATTCTTTATATTATCGTTTTGATTATGACATTTATGGTGGGGACAGACAGCTTACCCCAAAGGAGTTTTTTGACCGTGTAAGAGCCGGGGAAATGCCGACGACCATGGCAACGAATCCGGAAGAATCCAAGGAGCTTTTTAAGAAGCGGGTGGAAAA
>CAMEUH010000045.1 GCA_945938055.1 uncultured Eubacteriaceae bacterium
GAAGCTAACTGCTCTTCTCGTCCTACTAACATTTTTCCTCCCTGATTACAGCCCTGATGGAATCTGCATTCATCGGTCTTGCAAGATAAAATCCCTGAATATCATCACAATTCATCTTCTTAAGGAATTCATACTGCACCTGCGTCTCCACACCCTCTGCAATAATCTCAAGCCCCAGCTTTTGTATCATTTCAATTAATGAACTTGTAATAATGTCGGAAGATTTCATTTCTCCCAGCGAATCAACAAACGATTTATCAATCTTTAGAGTATCAATCGGAATATTCTTAAGATAAGCCAGCGAAGAATATCCTGTTCCAAAATCATCCAGTGACACACGGATTCCGTTATTCCGGATTCGCTTTATCATTTCAATCAGCTGGAATTCATTATCCACAAATACGGATTCCGTAATCTCGATTTCTACCCGTTCCGGCTGAATCCGGTATTCCTTGATTAATGCATACAATGTGCTTTCAAAGGTAACCTGCTTAAACTGTATCGGGGAAATATTAATGGACAAAATTCCATCAAAATCATATGCTTCCCTCCAGGAAGTATAATCTTCAAATGCCTTACGAAGAACCCATTCCCCAATATCCACAATCGTACCGTTTCTTTCCGCAAGTGGAATGAACTGTGCCGGGTTAATGAATCCCAAAACTTCATCCTTCATGCGGATTAATGCTTCTACGCCTCTTAACTTTCTTGAGGCGGTATAATACTGCGGCTGATAATAAAGCATAAAACGGTCATCATCAATGGCATGCTTAATGGTATTCTCCATTTCAATTTTAATCAAAAACTGCTCCAGCATCTTATCCTCAAAGAATAGAATGCCATTTTTGCCGGAATCCTTTACACGACGAAGAGCAATATCTGCATTGCCAATCAAATCAACCGCTTTTCTTCCGCCGTCCGGATACTGGTTGATTCCAATGCTTACCGTCATCCGCTGTGTCATTCCATTGGCAAGAACTACCGGATTGGACAGTTTCTTTTTAATATCCATTGCAATCGCCTGTGCCGCATGCCTTGTCCCATCATAAATGGAAATGACAAATTCATCACTATCAAATCGTGCAATCCTCGTGGTTGCATTCTCATAATTCTTAAGCATCATGGCAAATTTCAGGATAAACTCATCTGCCATCTTATATCCGATACTGTCATTAATGTTCTTAAAATCATCAATGTCAATATAAATCACTTCAACCGAAACATCCTCTTCCTTTGCCCTTAGGATATCCTCATCCAGAAGCTTGGTAAAATAGGTACGGTTAATGAGTCCTGTAGTCGAATCGTAATAAGCCTTGTATGCCAGTTCCTCCTTCTGCATCTTCACCGTAGTGATATCCTTAAAGAAAGCAATCTCCTCAGCCAGCTTATTACTGTCATCATAGTGAAAACGATAGGTTGCCTCAATCCATGTCACGTTATCACAGAGCCGGAATTCACATACAAGCTTTGACGATTTCTCCATAATAGCCTTTTCACGCCATCTGGAAAAATCAAACACATCAGAATCACTGATTGCATTAATAATGTTTTTACTGTCAAATGGTTTCACGCCATCCGAAGTAAATAATTCATACCAGCTTTCCGAGGCAAAAAAAGTTCCACTGACATAATCCTTATAGTAAAATCCGTCACTACAGGCCTTTGCCACCATCTCATGAATTCTTGTGGTACTTTCAATCTGCTTCTTGGTTGCCGTAAGAAGATCCACCTGATATTTCAACTGCTCACTTGTGGAAGAGGCAAGTGCACACATTTCCTGCGCCTCTTTCTTTGCTTTTTCAAACTCCGTTACATCCGCAAGTACGATACAGATAAAACCATCTAACGGTGAAAATGCCTTAATATTGAACGTTTTTTCAAGATAAGGCACACTGACAAGCCGATACACCGGTTCACCCGTCTCATAAACCTCAAGAATTGCCATGGATACTGCATCATTCTGATTCATCTGCGCAATATCCGAGAGTTTAATGGCACTTTCTTCCAGAGACGCTGCAGAATCTCCATAGAGCTTTTCAAAAGCCTCATTCAGTAGAATAAACCGGATTGCCTTTTCCTCTTCAAAATCTACAATTTTCACACACGCCATGGGATTTAAGGAGCCATTCACAATGCCCTTTAACAAATCCAGCGTAACATCACTACTATTGTTCATTTCTTTCATCTCCCGGGCGTTCATTTGACTCATCCAGCGTAAGGTTATATGCCGGCAGGAAATTCTCCACGAAATATCCCACTTCCGGCATCTTCTTTCCCATCTCGTCTATACCTGCACGGATGGTTTCCTCTGCCTGCGCAAAGTCTTTATTTCCCATTTGTCCTTCTTCAATACATTTAATGAATGCCGACAGCTTATCTGCTGCCTTGACATATTGCCACAGTTCTTCCTCTTCCTTTGTTTCCAGAAGTAACGGCGCATATTCCTCCCGAAATTCCTCCGGAAGTCCTGTCAGCATCTGTTCCTTTGCTACCGCTTCGACTTCCTTATACGCATTTCGGATTACCGGACTGTAATATTTCACCGGTGTCGGCATGTCACCCGTGATAATCTCCGTCACATCATGAAACATTCCAAGAAGTGCAAGACGCTCTGCATTAATGCTGCCTCCATATATTTTATTATGAATCATCCCCAGCGCATGGGCAATAAACCCAACCTCCAGCGAATGTTCACTAATATTCTCCGTAATGGTATTTCGCATTAACCCCCACCGGTCAATGTACTTCATTCTGGAAAGCATTGCAAAAAAATGGGTATTCTTCATGCCTTACTCAATCACTTTCCTTTAATGAAAACTTATAAACTGTGGTCGTATCATATTCTTCCCCGGCCTTTACCACCGGTTGTTTAAAATTCTCATGATTAATTGCATCCGGGAAATACTGTGTTTCCAGAGCCACACCACTGTTTCTTGTATAGATGGCACCGTCTTTTCCTGCATCATTTAGGAAATTACCGGTATACATCTGAATTCCGGGAAGATCCGTATACACTTCCATGAAAATACCGCTTACCGGACTGTAAAGTGTTGCTGCCAGTTCCAGTTCCCCATGATTATCAAGTACCCAGTTCTGATCATAACCGCTGCCAAATCTAAGTGCTTCATAATCCGCATCAATATCCTGTCCAATCGGCTTTGGCACATTAAAATCAAGCGGCGTCCCCTTTACCGGAATCAGTTTTCCGGTTGGAATCAGTTCACAGTCCGTCTCCGTAAAATAATCCGACGGAATGTATGCCACATGATTGCGAATACTTCCTGCCCCATGTCCTTCCAGATTAAAATAACTATGATTTGTCATGTTCATGATGGTATCCTGATCCGGAACACCCGTATAATGAATCATCAGGGAATTGTCTGCTGTCAGGGTATACGTCACCGAAACATCTACCGTTCCCGGGAATCCCTGGTCCATGTCAGGACTTAACAGAGAAAATGTAATGGAAGCATCTTCATTCTCTTCGCCCTCCGTTACGCTCCACATTCTCTCATACCAACGTTGAAATCCTCCATGAAGATTATTCTTTCCGTCATTCTTATCCAGTTCATAGTTCTTACCGTTTAACACAAATCTGGCATTACCGATACGGTTCGCATTTCTTCCCACGGTTGCGCCATGTGCAGAACCGTTATCTTCATACCCCTTAAGGCTCTCGTGCCCCAAAAGAACATCCAGTGTTCCTTCCTTTGCAGGAACCTTTATCTCCAGAATCGCTGCACCATAATCCATGACCTTAACCGTCATTCCGTTCCCGTTATCCAGCGTATATGCGTGTACCTGTGTTCCGTCTTTCAGTTTACCAAATACTTCCTCTGATACCTTCATAATACCCTCCAAATACGTTTTTTCCACATAAATGCAAATATCCCAATATAACAAAAATTATATCACGTTTTAATAATAAAAACAAGGCTGGAAAGAATCATTCCGGCAAATAGGGAGTTTCTTTTAAGTCAAAATAAAAAAGCCTGCATTATGCAAGCTTTCTTATTTCCATTACTCTAATGATAACAGACAGTCATTTCCCACCAGAACAGTATGTTTCATTAACTCATCAACTATCTGTTCTGAGTTTTTCTGTGGATGATCCTTCCAAAGTTTAGCTACTACAGCTGTTATATATGCTGTAGAATAGGATGTTCCTTCGACTTTCATCTGATTACCTTTCATCGTTGTAACAATTATTTCTTCTCCCGGAGCTAACAAATCCACCGTTTCATTGTCCTGTGAAAAATCAGCACGTCCTGTCATGTCTTTATTGGCACTTCCCACACAAAGCACGCTTTCATAGCCTCCCGGATAATATATATCACTATTTCCTTCATTTCCGGCACTTGAAATGACAAGTACACCATTTTCACTTGCAAATTCAACCGCTTCTTTCAGCTCACTGACATCTTTTTTCACACCGGCACTGATATTAATAATATTGCACTCATATATCGTAACCGCATCCCTGATTATCTGTGCGAGTTCCTGCGGGGAAACTTTTTCTATATCCCCATCTTCTTTCTGCATCTGACAAACCAGCGGCACTATATATACTTCTGTTGCCCCACCGATGATCTTTGCCTTATCACTTCCAAGAATCATACCTGCAAGACTGGTGCCATGTCCTATCGTATCCTGCGTATCTTCAGAATTATTACAATAATTCCACCCTGCAAGAACATTTTCACCATTAATGGCTGTTTTTTCAATTCCTGTATCAATTAATGCAATTTTTATTTCATCGTATTGTGCATCAGCTTCAGCACCTTCTTCAGATTCATTTTCTCTGCAGCCCGATAAAAAAGCAGCTACGAGAACGATAACTATCGCTACTTTGATTATATAAAATTTCATTTTCTTTTTTATACGGATTACCCCAGAAAATCTGAGGTAATCCAATTTTTTAATCCAAAAAATTTAGTTTGTCTGCATCATAGTACTTCGTATAAACCTTTAAACGCTGATTGAAAATTAACTCAAATACGCCCTTTTTAAATGTAGTTAAATTCTGTCCGTAATCATTATATGGATGTACATATGTACTTGGCATGCATACAGTCTTATTATCAGTTGCACGAACTCTTAGAAGGATGCACGTCGGATGATCGTCGGGTTCTTCAACAAAACCTGCAATAACATTTGCAATACCGCCATCTGTCTGCGTCTTTGCATTGCTAATATAGTTATAAACATGTGACTCCGTTTCGCGTCTGAAAATTCCGACAATATGTCCTGCATACTTACCTGCAAAAACAGTTACTGTATCCAGTTTATTATCTTCCAATCCAGAATAGTTGCATTCACCAATGATACCACCTGCAACCGAATTGCTATTAACAAATGTGTTCGATACTTCAGATGAGTAAATACCTCTTACATCATCTGATGAATCTTTTTGAGCATCAATTCCTACGAGACCACCAATAACCAAATTACATGTGAAACCATCCATATTTCTTCCCGGATAGATTCCTATTATACTGTCATCAACCTTACATGAACTAATCAGACCCTTGTTGACACCTGCACATCCACCCAGATATACTGTCTGGTCATCTAATTTATAGGCGCCCTCCGAAATTGTAATCCACAGTCCTGTAGCAGTACAGTTTTCAATCCTTCCGCTGTAATCATTATAACCTGCAAATCCTCCTGCATAACCTTTCATTTTGCTCTTAACCTTTGCATCATTATAATTCCATACGACTGTTTCACCGGTTATTTTACATCTGGAAATGATACCGGAATTGTATCCGGCAAAACCACCCACATAATTTGCATCACCCGCTATCGTGCCATTGCCAAATCCACCTAATTTACAGCTTTCAATTGTACCATAGTTTTTATAGGCATATACACCTGAATAATCTTCTGCATCTTCTGACTTACTTTCATAAACCATATCGCATATGACTCTCAAGTCATGAATATAGCCATAATTTTCATTGAACAGTGGCGATGAGCATTTCGTAATGGTAATGTTTTTTCCATTTCCGTTGAATTCATAATCCGAGTCAAACACATCAAAGTAAGGTTCATTCACTATTGAAATAGTAAAGTTTTCGTCTACAATGATACCTTTGACACTCGCATCCTCCTTCATAATACGAATTGCATCCAGGAAATCCTGTTCACTGGCTACATGTATCTGTTTATAACCATTCTTCATTGTGACTTCTAACCACTTTGCGGCAATAAAATCCGTATTAATATTAAGCGTCGACAATCTTTCTCTTTCGCTTATTCTTACAATATCATATCCATAATCTTCCTTCAGAACCTTTTTACTCCAATAATTAAAGATATATCCATCTCTTAAAGGATAGGTAACTTCCGAAATATAAGGATCCGTTGTCTCCGGATAATAATACAGGTAGAATTCTTTCGAACCCTCATACGTTTCTGCTACAAATACCTTGCAGTACGGATCCCACACTGCACGGAACTTCAAATCACCTGTAGCACTTCCGGTAATATGCACAAGACCATTTTCGAGCATTTCTACACCGGATGGCAAATCGCCTTCTCCAATCCATTCCCAACGAACAAAGCCCATATGGTCACATAATGCACCAGAAAGATTAAAGTCAAGACCGGTCTGGTATTCCGAAGGATTGTATGCATTTGTCGCACCTTCCTCAACAAGTTCATAAGTAATTGTATATGGAACCGGTTCCCACTTCATCTTATAAACTACATCTTCAGCACCCATCGTTATAGTATTACCCGTAACAATGGTCTGATCAGGATCATAAATATTATACCATCCTACCGCTTTGTAGCCATCCTTTTCAACATCCCTGATAAGTGGAAGCTGAAGGGTCTGACCATAGTAATATTCTCCTGCATTTGCATAATTTGAAGTTGTGACTCTGCCGCCTGACAAATCAAAGCTATAGAAATTCTTTACTAATTTGTAGTCGTAATAAACTTGCGTTGAACCATCACCTTCTACAACAGCAATCTGCGAAACAGGAATTTCATAACCTTCTGCGACCTGTTCCTGATATTCAGACGGCACCTGGTTTGAAGGCTGAATCACGGAACCTGCCAACGCATATTCTGTCGTATTGGTTATAGTTTCAGCATATCCCAGACGATTCACTTTTCTGTAGAACACATAATATGGAACAGTTTTTGGTTCCCATGCTGCCTCATAAGTAATATCCTGTGCCGGCATTGTCGCTGAGAGATTCTTCCATGTTCCCGTATATCCTACACGGCTCAGTTCAGGTGCTGTGATTGTGGCACCATATCTGATTGCACCTTGTGAATAACTTTCACCTGATAAAGTGCCGTCTCCGGCATTCCAGTTCAGTGTATACTCTTTTCTGTCATAGTAATAATTACACTCTGCGCTATCATCAGCTAAAACCGTAACCTCCTGTGCCTGTGGTGTTACAAAACCTGTAAATACAGCAGGCTGCGGTGTAACTGTTGCTCCCGCTTTACCATAAACATAGTCTGAAGCTGCAAGCGAATAATTATTATCCTCTGCATTCTGAATATAACAGTTTACCTTAACAGCATATAAATCCTTTTCCCTGTAATATGCATAAGCATCAATATTTTCAGGTATCATATACTGAGGAATTTCCACATTCCATCCGACAAACTCATATCCTGTAACAGCAGGTGCATCATACGTATCTACATACTGTTTATTATGATACGTCCTGGATTCTGTACTTCCATCCATTAAATGATAAGTAATACTATAATCCTGCTGTGCATATTTTATTTCAACTACCGTAAATCCTTCATACTGTGAATAACCTGCATTATCAGCACCATCGCCTGTTGTTATTGTCTTTTGTTCAAACGGCTGTGCAGAAACATCATTCATATCATATGCAACTGCCTGTGTTGACCCACCCGGATATCCAAACAGAGTCATTGTGTATTCTGCTCGGTACATTCCGCTTTCATCCTCAACATTATAAACAACATAATACGGAACCATACCTTCAGGTACTTCCAGTTCTTTCCACTGGGCATATAAATATGTTCTGTTATTAATAGGGTCATTAAGCTCAAGATTTACAATCTCATCCCCCGGCTGATACTCTGTTCCGCTTCCGTCTTCCTCTGTATTCCATCCCGTAAACTCATAGTAAGCAGTAATCTCACCGGCATCAGAATATGTCTTTTTGGTATACGTCGGATGTATTACCTTTGACGGCTTATCATATGTTAATGTCTCACTCTTCATCTTAAATGATGACTCATCAATTGAATACAGAAGAGTATATGTTGCCTTTTCCCAGACTGCCGTAAATTCAGCATCACTGTGTTTAATCTCATAATTGTATGGTGCACTGTAGTATACATTGCCGTCTGTCCAGCCTTTTAATTTCATGTTATCTACAAGACCGTCATAACCAGGTAACTGATATTCCAAGCCATCTGCCATCTGAATTACTTCATCCGGAATACCATTTTTATAATGTAAGGTTATGGTATAAAGTGTTCCCTGCTTGTAGTATACCTTAAGAACAGTACTTCCATCCGCATTAATATTACCTGAAAGAACGTTATTTTCATTTGATATATCAAATGTATAACCTGGAATATCGTATATCTCATTTGTAATATTCACTGTTGTATCCGTCGTTCCATACTGCACACTCGCAGAATACAATGAATAGGTTGCAGTTTCTTCTGCTGAAGATGCCACATACAGTTCCACAGTGTACGGTGTGTCAGTATTCGGCTGCCACTGTGCCACGAGAGTATGCGCCGAATATTTATTGATAGTCGTATCAGAAGTAATATACTTATTTGAAGCATCTCCCTCTAATGTCCATCCCAGGAATACATAGCCATCCCTTTTCGCATTCGGAAGCGCAGGATATTTACTAAGATATGTTCCATCCAGTGAAGAAATATCCGCCTCACCACCATTTGCGTCAAAGCTTATTTCTACTGTATTAGGCTGCCATTTTGCCTTTATGCTTACAGGATTTAAACTCTCCCATATAATTCTGCCGTTTCCATCCCCATCATAGTAAAGCTCACCATTTTCCGAATAGAAACCTACAAAATCATATCCGTCTTTTGTCGGAAGCTTTGATTCCGATAACGAAGGAATCGTTTTGCCATAAGTTGCCGTTACCGTTCCGAGAGAAGTAACACCATCACTGTCATACAGTGAAATATCACTTTGATCTGCCTGCCATTTTGCAACCAGACTGATATTTCCGGTACGCTCACTGGTTATTTCCTTCATCTGATATAAAGAATCAACTCCTTCATACCATCCAAGGAACCTATAACCTGTTCTTTGTACAATAATGTCATCAATGTTAAGTGTGATACCATGTGTATATTGTGTAGGAACACTGCTGCTATTTAGTATAGTTCCACCCATTGTATCAAAGTTCACATCATATGATGTACCCTCATAGTAATACCTGATGACAAGTCTGCCCTGAGGGTCAATCTGTCCGGAACCGTTTTCGTCTGTTCTTATTCCATTAACGGTTGCATAATTAAATATGTAACCATTATCCTCCAGCAGATAATCCTTTACCGGCACGGTAGCTGCCGTTTCTCCCTCTTTGTAAAGTTTTCCGTTTTCGCCTCCAAGCATTACATACTGTCCCGTCTTCGGATTCTTAACATAATACTCAAGGTAGTACGGCGTATTAGGATTAGGCTTCCACTGCGCCACATAACTGAGGTCTTTAACTCCCATTGTTTGCTCAAGAGGAGTGTCCCATCCGTCAAACTCATATCCGTAAACAAAGAATGACGGTTCATATATCGGCTCCTCGTAACGATGCCTGATTGTCACATCAGGATTTTCTTCACTCTTAAGCTCACCCAGACTGTAAATAACCGAATATATTTCTCTCTTGTAATAAATGTTTACAATAGTAGAGCCATCAGGTGCTACCGTATCATATTGTGTTGTCTTATCATAATTAACATCAAATCCGATTGGTTCGATTTTATTATCATTTACAATCTTTTCCTGACTTAATTCATCATCTGTATAAACATTATCCTGAACAGTGGTTTCTAATAAGTCATACTGGGTATTAAGATTTTCATAATAATGTCTTACCGTATATACATTCGGAATCGGTATCCACTTTGCATATAACTTGACATCATGATCCGGCATTATTTTAGGAATTGTTGTCTTCTGTGTACATTCCTCATCTAAGTACCATCCGCCAAAATCATAACCAATCTTTGTCGGATCCGGTATCTCTTCTACTTCCGCACCCGGTCCATAAACCTTTGTATTAATGACTGTACCGCCTTTTGTATCAAAGAACAGACATTTTCCCAAATCCGGATCAGCCCAATATAATTCAAACGACTTTGAAAGAGTTTTAGACGCATAAGTAATATCAGGCTGTCTCCAAGTTATCGTCATCATACCTTCGCAACTGTATCTTCCATCCTCAGGAGTTGCTGTAATCGTATTATCCACCGGATTATAAGAAAAAGGTCCTGTTATTTCAACAAAAAATCTTTCTTCATCATCATACTTGTCTGACGAAGAATCATTGCTTCTTCTCGTATTGCCGTCATATGTAAGATACCCTGTCCCGCCATTCTTAAGATCCATATACTTCATACGGAAAATCTCAGCAGGAAGCTGTACTGTTTTTTCACGAATCATTTCGTATTTCAACGGAACAGTATATGTCGGATCATAATATTTGTTGCCTTCTTTCCATGAGCCACTTTCACCATAAGCAAAATCGAGTACATTTTCCCGCTCTCCGGCATGCCATATCGGCCATTCGCCACTATATAGGGTAGGCATATACGAAAAAGTTCCATTTAATACATCCAGAACAAGCTTAAGTTCCAGGTACGCTCCAATTTCTACCAGAAGTGCCCCTGTTGCAGATGTCTCCTTACCTTTTCCTTTTTCCCATGACAGGCAGTAATAGAAATATCCCCATAGCCTTGCATACACACCCGCTTCAATCTGCAGTCCCACAGCTGCAAGTTTAACGCTAAATACACCGAATACGAATTTTGCACGTACCCCTGCCCGGACGCCCAGCACACCCATTACATAGAAATCAAACTGATAGCGTTCCGGAGTTAAATCCATCCAGTTTGACTTACTCTCACGACTGTGTAAAAGCATAAGTGAAAACGAATATCTCTGTGCTTTCTCATACTGGAAGCTCATACCGATTGCCACATTCAAGTTCGCAGATACCACAAAATCCATATTGATACCATATGCGGTAATATAGAATGGATCAAACGTACCGGTAGTTTCAAAAATCGGAACATCAATCAAATCAATCCATTGACTGCTTGCATTATTAATGAAATTTTCATATTTCTCAAGAAGTCCGTCAATTGCAGATTCACCTTCATCAGGTTCTGCCTGCTTACTTTCTTCCATCATTTCCTTGATGGATTTACTTAAATCAATGATTTTATCTCCATAATCGGTAATAGTATCCGTATCAATAATTCCAGGTCCTACAGTTTCTTCTTTTAACTGTGCTGTTGCGGTAACTGCAATACCTGTATAAATTCCCTGGTCAAAATTTCCTGACATTTGATAATCATAAATGTACGGGAAAATACCCCAAACCTTCCATACGGCTCCGCCACTTGCAGAAAAGCTAAGCATTACCTCGGCTTCAAAAATCGCACTCATCTCAATGGCAATCGGAGCAGAGAATCTGCCACCGATTGAAAATTCATACGTTAAACCAACTTCGATATGCAGACCTGAACCGCTACTAAAATGTTCAAGTCCTGTGGTTATATCCACGTAGATCTCAGGAGCACCATTACCACCGGCCGTAAAGCTCTTCATAAGCATCAATTCATCCGTTGGCACCGGAGTTCCGTCCGGATATGTTATCGTGAGATCTTTAAGATCAAAATTATTATCTCCTAATAACTCCTTAACTTCATCCGTTCCAACAGCTAAAGCCGCAAGATAATTTGCCGCTTCCTGTGCGAATCCGCTCTCAATAATCTGTTCTTTTATGGTTGCTTCAAGCAACTGCTTATCAACGGAATCAAGCTGTTCCTGTGTAAGTTCAGATTCACTATAAATGTCCATCGACGCTTTTACTTCATCGAATGAAACCGTTGTATACTGAATAACTGTAAATTCATCATTTTCCGTAACAGAACTGATTTTTCCGTAACCTCTTGCAAAGAGGCTGGAACCTGCGTAATCTCCGGTGTAGAATGCTACAAAGTCACCCGGTTCAACAACAGTTTTAAAGTCAAGTCCCACTTTCTCATAGCCCGTTGTAAAATCAAGCTTTTCGCTCTGAATGGTAAAACTCGTTCCATTCTCGCTCCATCCTGTAACACCGTCTCCAGCATCAATATCAACAGGGATGACATCCGGAGTAAACAATACATCAGTTGTTTCAGCAGACTTATATGAATATGTCTTTCCATCCACCTCTGTAATTTCTATATAGGAAACGCCATCTTCCAAAGATGAATCCAATCCTCTTTCATCAGGCTTTTCACCTTCATATACAGCAACAATATCACCGGCAAGAAACGCTCCCTTTTTATAGGTAAACGTACCAAAGGTATTTGTTTTTTCATAGCTTGTTTCACCTGTCTCAGTGTCAATTACTGCCTTGTATAAGCCGGTGTATGCCATTATCTTTTCTGCATCTTCTTCAGACAGTTCCCCAACAGAAAGATAAAGTAAATCATTATCTAATGAAAGATTTAACACTTCTTCCTTTTTAATGGTAAAATTATAATAAATTACATCGCTTGTCTGTTCATCAAATGTTAAATCAGGCACTTTCTCATTTTCTATAATTTCAATCTGATAGGTGTCGCCTCTGTGGAATCCGTTTTTGGCCTTTACGGAAAACTTTCCGACGCTAAGAGCTGTTATTACAAGCTCATCCTTTTCCAGCACATTGCTGTCATCCGTTCTGAGCGGATTCGTGAAATTCGTCAACAACAAAGCTGCTTTCACGTCATCTGCGCTTGCATCTGACTTATGAGTGTCCACAATAATCGTAAAATCAGGTTCTACATCGACCCCGGTGATGTAATTCGGGCTTCCGCCTTCCTCTAATGGTCTTGCGTCGCCGTAATTACCATATAATGCAGTATCCTTATTTAATAAATCGCCGTCATTTACCTTCTGGGTT
>CAMEUH010000046.1 GCA_945938055.1 uncultured Eubacteriaceae bacterium
TCACCAATTGTGCCTCATTTTGCAATTCTACCATTGCAGTCTGCTTTTCAAAATATCTTGATGCACTTATCAGCATTCCTGTCGCAACAAGCATAATTACAGACATAATTCCCACTGAAACAATTAATTCGACTAATGAAAAACCCTTGTTATTATTCTCCATTCTGCACCTGCTATCTAAATAATCTAAATAAAAGTTTCTACACTTATATTTGCTCAATTTTTCCGGTTAGATAATATAATCTTAATGTTCGCTCATTCCCACTAATCGATATGACTATATCCGCATATCCCGCGACAACATCAATACCATTCACGCTAGTAACCGCCCCCGTATTCTTAGCAAATTTAATGGATGTTAATGCGTCTCCATTGATTGTAATGGAACCCACACGATTACTCAATTTCTCCATATCATATTCAACGCCGTCACATAAACTGCGCAATACATACTGCGTACCATCGTGTGACACTTCAAAGATCCATTCACCCGACTTTGCCATGGAATTGGTTCGGCTGGACGCAATAAAAGAATACAATGTTTTTGTTGCCTTCTTTATATCCCCACGCGTCAAATAAGATAATGCCTGTACTGACGAAGATGTTAACACAACCATAATTGCAATTACAACTATCACTTCAACAAATGAAAAACCACTGTTATTTGATTTCATGCCAACACCTCCGTATTAATATTTGCGCCAATTATCATAATAAAGAACATCAGAATACTGTAACTGTTCAATGGAATCACCATAAGCTGTCAATGGTGTATTAACCGGATAATAACGGAAAACGTCACTTCTAGGTCCCGGTTCACTTCCGGTTGGAGTATAGCCCTGCTCTGTTGTTAGCACCCTATCTACTAATTCTGGATTACTTGTCAAGGTTCCAGAACCAGTAACTGTAATACCTCCTGTTGCAACAATCAGTCCCTCAAAACTCTTCGTGACATTTGCCGAACCATCTACTACAACAACACCTTTTGTCTCTTCCACATTATAAACTCCTCCCCCAGGAACCGAGACATACTTTAATGTCGCTCCCAAGGCAGAATAACTTCGTGACCATTGTCCACCAGAATCACTTACATACAGATTCAACTTCGTTGTATCAATAATATTGGAAACAGCAGAATTATTTAAATACTGGTTCACAATTGCTCGATATTCAGAAGGGTACTTAGTTGAATCATCTGCATGCTTCTGTACCAAATCAACACAATGAACATTTGCGAAATCATTGACAATCTCCCCATCCACAACCGGCATTAACATACTCTTCATTAATAAATACCGGTTACGATAATTCATACTGTCAATTACAATACCAGCAACATTTCCCGCCGTGGCACTTGCACTGGCATTCTCCCAGCTTGCACCACCATTCGCAGTAACGATGGCTCCCGCCGTAAATGTATTTGTTGCACTAGCTGATAAGATTGCTGACGCATCCATATTCATATCAGCAAGATTTTCCTTAATTCGCTTACGAATTGCAAGCAAAACCGGATCTGTTGATGTTGAATTTAAAACGGTTGTAACATATTGCCCCTGTGCAGATGGGCTTTCAAAATTTAAATAATAAAACGTATATTCATTTCCATTAATGGTATAACTTCTTGTTATATATGGTTCCGTCTTATTCAGATAATCTTTTCCAAAAAAACTAGTTGTTAACGCCGCCTTCACCAAATCCGGCTGTAAGGTATAAGATGCTCCCTGCCGAATTGGATTCGTTGCCGTCTTAACAGCACTTACATACATATATTCATCTGGAACCAGATAAATATCCTGATTTCCCTTTACCGACAAGGATTCACCTGTTCGATAAAGTGTTCCACGATTCTTAAAGTTAATATAAGCAAGACCATTCACACATAATGAATCCAGATTCTGAAGATTCAAGGAAGAATTATTTCCATTTACCATAATCGCACTACTGGAATTCTGTGCATTACTACCATCACTCATATTACTGCTATAGCCAAAATATGAGCCACCATTTACGACAGCACGGCTACAGTCACCATCAAGCTGTAAATCGTCCTGCATATAAAGAATCTCGCTATTGGTAATAAACGTAGAACCTGTTGAATTAACCTCGGACGTTTCACGATTCAGCAGCACACTATTACACCATAATTTTCCACCATTCAATTCCAGATAACTCGGACTGGTAACCGTACTGTTTACCATGACATTATCCGTTACCACAATCGCTGATTTTTCATACCAGTTTGCTTCATTTCGATAGAAACGGACATCTGATCCCGAATTAACCTGCAATCCAATAGAAGTATTATCATTAATTGCTACTGCACCATTCGTTCCGGTCGCAACACATCCATAAACCGTTTCATTCACACCATCAAAAGAAATTACATCGTTAGAAATCAACACATAATCCAGAAAGGTATCAAAATCCGTAGATGCACTCACCGGATTAGAAAAAGTAAAATCCCATTCCGGATAACGGATTACAATATCAAACGTATAATCCGACTGAAAATTGTTATCTACATTAATATACTTTAAATGTACATCATTTATGGTAATAAGCGGCTATTTTGTTCCGTCATCAAATGTTCCGCCTTCCAAATCACATTTAATCTTTCCCTTTACTTTTGCTTCCACATCAGCCATCGTAGGATCCACTATATTCTGAATCCTCGTTTCCATATCCAGTACTTCTGCACTGCCTTCTGCAAATTCAAATGGAACCGTTAATGCTGTATCCGAGATTCCAGGTGCAGCAAGCTTTAAATAAATCAACATATTCTTATAGTACAGTCGCTTTAAATAATTGTTTAAAGCATTCTCACTGGTAATACTCTGTGTATTCAGCTTTCCCATGGTACTTACATAAGCTTCACCCAGAATACCGACCGCATTCATACCAAATTCCGCATAAATCTTACCAGAATATTCTTCACCTTCGTAAAAATTCTGTCTTGAATGATAGTCAACTGTCCTCATTCTAAATCCTGCAAGACTTAACGCAAGAATTAACGATGCAAGCAAGCCAATAAACACAATGGTTACAACAACAAATACAATTGAAGAACCATTATTATTTAATTTCAGCTTATGTAACTTTTTCATAACAATTAATCCTCCTTAACCGTATTAATTTCTGCTGCTTTATTACCATCTTTATCAAAAATTTCTATCTTCATGTCATAAAAATTGACATGTTTCTTTCCATACGAGTTTGTTAAATAATTCAATTTATCAATATCATTAAATGAATTATCAATTATCTCTTCACTATTGGTATAAACCTTAAAGAAGTTTGCATTTCCTGACTCTATTTCACATTCTGAAACAGAAACTGTCAATGTCGGGTCAACAACATGATTCACCTCTTGTGTTACCAGAAATACTCTGACAATATTGGAATTTAAACTTCCAGTAAAGTTAAATGTAATTTCATCATTAGCCTCACCACTAAATGAGTCGGAATACAAATCAAATGGTGTATATAAAATATACAAATCAGCTACTTTATCGCCTGTACCATCAGCCTTATATTCATACTTTGCATCTAAATCTTCTGTTGAAAGATCATTATCCACATTAATAATACCGGCAAAACTTCCACTCATTCCGGTTCTTCCCACTAAAGCTTCATCTAATGGTTTTGAATAAGTAACTTCATACTTTGTTCCGGTATGCTTTACCGTATAGGTCGAATCAGCGCCCTCCACAGAAGCTAAATCACCCAAAGAAACTTTTGATGAAAGCGATGGTCCCATCAGACCATTCATATATCTTAACTGAAAATCAAAGTTGAAAGTATACTTTACCGTAATCACATAAGAATATATTGCATTGCTTCCGTTAGACGTTTCAACCACATGAATATCCGTACTTTTCACCAAATCATTCGGAGACGTAATATTCGTAAGCGGCATATATTTGGCAGAAAAATCAGAAGACATTGCTCCTACATCAATAATACTTCCTGTCTGTGAAGCTGGAAATAAAGCATTTTGTGTATCAATATCTTTTTTAATTGTAAACCAAAGATCACTTACAACACGGCTGTCAAACTGATTAATTTCACTAGAAACAACAACACTTTTTCCGTCATAAATATTGGTAACCTCTGGAACAATAAATGTATTAGTTCCAACGGTATCATTCACTTCATAAAGGAATGCAACATCTCGGTTCTGCTTATATGTTGTTACCTGTTCTGTTTCTAATCCGTCATCATTTACTCTGGAGGTCAGGGTAATATTAGCCGTAAACTTTGCATCATCGCGACCAGTTTTCGACTCAACCTCATACTCAAACGGAACTCCGGTAAACGTTATTGTATCCACAATTCCTGCTGTAGTCTTTACTGCATAATTCTTATACGGATCTGAATTTGTGAGCCATTCAACAGAGTGTGACTTGAATTCTTCTGAAATGTACTGTCCCACGTCTTCTGCCATTTGTAACTGTGACGTATTTAAATGAATCCTGCCAGAAGCTACAAATCCATAAAATATCACCGTACCAGATATTGCAAGCAAAGCAATGGCTACTATTAATTCAATTAAAGAAAAGCCCTTATTTTCAAGAGATTTCATAATCACACTCCTAAACTTTACTATCTGTAAATTGTAATATCACCCTCACGAGTTACTGCTGTAAACCTCGGTGAAGAAGCATCATCCCCAGATACCAAAACATTCAGTTTCATATCTGATTTGTTAATAAGATTTGCCTTTACAGCAACTTTGTCTTTATCACTATTTCTTGCTGAACTAAGTATTAATAAGTCAAGCGTTTCACCTGGTTTAAAACTTACACCTTTTTCATAATTCTTTGCAGGATATGTTTCTTGTCCAAGCTTATAGGAAACTGTATATTTTCCATCCTTACCATCAACCGTAATCGTCAATTCAACAGTATCATTCTTGTCATAACTTAAAGAATCCTTTGCCTTTGCATCATTCGTTGTACCAACAATCACAGAATCAATTGTTGCATCATCCGGACTAATCACAGCACAGATATCATAATCCGACAATATGTAGCTTCCAGCATTTGCGTTGGTCTGAGTATTACTTGTTACAACATTGGAATCAAAAATATTTGTCACACCAACAGGAAGGTCGATTTTTGGTATTGGGCCAGACGATAACGGTCCTGCAACAGAATAGTGCTTTAATTCCATTTCGCCTTCAAGTGTCTGCGTATCTTCTTTATATTTTACTCTCAACTGACTAATTGCAGTTTTACTATTGATATCAAGAATCGAAGCAACCAGTAATTTAAACTCTTCATATCCACCTTCAAACGCAAGTTTTACAACATTCTCCACGCCACTAAGATTTTCTTCTGAAGTAAAGGTATAGACAATCGTTGAATCATTAAACTCCATCTGATCAATCCAGATAGAATCCTCTGTTTCTATATCACTAATTGTTTTAATAAAGTTTTCCTGATTAAATCCGTCTTCATAATCAGCAAGAATTGCTTCTCTATCTACTTTATATTGTTCTGTAAGATTCTGATATTCCGTTCTGTTTTTCTGTAACTCAATTAATTCACTATACTGCTGATTATATTCTTTTGTCTGTTGTTTATAGGCCTCTTTCTGATCTGAAAAATTTTTAAAACCAAAGACGAACGCAGCAAGAAGGATTATAATTATAGCTGCAACATAAATTATATTTTTATCTTTTTCTGAAATTTCCATGCTCATATTATTTCTCCTCCGTTCCTGTTGTCTCAACCATAACATTAGGATTTATGAATGCACATTTAAACTGAAATTCTGCAACAAGATTCATATTATCATCCACATCTTCCTTGATATTATCATCAAATACCATCCAGACATTCTCAATAGAGCGTACCTGCTGAATGAACTTGGCAACAGAGTACTTATTAAATGCTTCACCCTTAATTTCAACATACCCATCCTCAATATTCATTTCTACCAGCTGTACACCCTTTGGCATAACCTCTTCAAGATCTGTAATAAACTCACAAATCACATCATTATTATTGATGGTCATCAAACGGAAGTTATTTACATCATCATACTTTGCTTTGACGTTATAATAATCCTCCATGACACCTTCAATAGAAAGAATACCCTCCAATCGAGCCTTGGCATCTTCCATCTCATTCTTTGCCATCGTCATCTGAACATACGGAATCACAATTAAAAGTGCCGCACCCGCAATAGCCAGTCCAAGCACCAGTTTCATCTGATCAAAGTCAGCGCCACCCTTCTTCTTGGATTCTGCAAGTTCCTTTGGAACAAAGTTAATCGGGGCAATGACCGCACCAATATTAGCTATGTATGCCGTCAGTGTTGTTTCTTCAACATATGTCTTCTTATCTGCAATAACGCCCTTTAAGAAACTAATACTTTCAACCGGGGCATTCAGTGAATTCTTAAACAATTCTTCCAGTCCAAGAATATAGGTTGCATTACCCACAATATATGCCTTATCAATTGGTTTATTCGAATTACGTGACGCCTGATAGTCCATAATACGTGAAACATTGCTAATCAGATACTTTAATGATTCTGTTATTTCATCTCCGTCAAAATCCGGATGAATCAGCTGTTCCTTCTGAAGAATATCCAGCGCAACATCATAGTTAAAAATCTTTCTCTTTTCCATAACCGCATTGACAATCATGGTCTTACCATAAGGAACGGTTCTCTGTAACTGCAGTACATCCTTTTCAAACACACTGATGATTGTCGCATCATTTTCAATCTGTACCATTACACTGGACTCAACATCTGTCTGCATTTTTAAAAGCTGCAGGGTTGAGTTACCCAGATAATCAATAGCTACAATCTTAAAGCCCATTGTAGAAGAAAAATCATAATATTCTTCAATCATCTTACTTGGCACGGCTGCAACCATCAGCTTTAACTTTTTATCCTTCTTATTATCCGGATTTTCAATTACTTCCAGAACCGTGCTTTCAATAATATATTCGTCTATATTAACAGGGAAATACTCTGTTGCATTCATTCTGATAATGGATGCTATCTTTTTCGGAGCAACATAAGGAATAATAACTTCCTTCGTTGCAATCTTTGTCGAAGAAATCGTGTAGATAACATTTGTTGTTGTAATGCCATGACGCTGCAGAACAATCGTAAGTTCCTTTGCAATGGCATTTCTGTCTCGAATCACACCGTCACGATATGCTCTTGCCGGTGTCGGAATACTGAATACCTTGTGAACAATCAGACCCTTGTTGGTCTTGCTCACTTCACACACCTTAATAAATTCATTATTAAAATTAATCGTCAGATATCTGTTTTTCTGATTACTGACTTTTTTCTCTTTTCTAGCCATTTTAAGCCTCCTAACATAGTTTTACATTTATAACAGACCAATGTACCAGCTAATCAGCTGATTACCAAAAAGCATGGCAATAACTATACCTGCTGATAGATACGGACCAAACGCAAGCATCCGGTCTTTTTTACAGGTTGTCATAAGAACTATGTGTATAATTGAACCCAATATACTTCCTAGTGCCAATGCCAAAATAATATTCTTCCACCCAATAAATAATCCGGCAGCCGCCATAAGTTTCACGTCGCCGCCGCCAATTCCCCTGCCATGGGTTACAATAAACAGAAGGAGCAAAAATCCACTAACAACGCAAAATCCTATTAGGTATTCTAATAGGTTGGAAAAATCAAGTATCATTCTTATCACACCAAGAATTCCTAACATCACATTAAGAACTGGTGGTATTTCGTACGTTCTCCAGTCAATGACCGTAATCACAAGGAGAATGGAAAAAGCCAAGCAGTACAAGGCGCTCAGCACATTAAAACCATTTACATAAAATACAAGTATGTACCCCGCACCGTTAACCAAATCAATTAACGGATACTGTATTGAAATCTTAGCCTCACAGTGCCTGCACCTGCCCTTTAAAAATAAGTAGCTCACAAGTGGCACGCAGTCATGCCACTTGATATCTGAGCCACAGTTTGTGCAGTGAAACCGTTTGAATAATTTATTGTCTTTTTCCGGCAGTCTGTCAATCAGGAGATTCACAAATTCACCCAGAATCAGACCACACATAGCGATTATTATGTATGTATAAATCATTGTTTCACCTAATTGTTTTAAAATTACTTTGTAATAGAATATTCTTCAGTACCAGAACCTGATGCAGCCGGAACAGCTGAACCTGTTGCAGTTACAGTTACCTTACCGGTAGAACCATTCATTTCAATCGTAAGTCCAGAAACGCCTGAGAATTCATTTGATTCAACCTTGATTGTTTCAAAGCCAACCGTTGCCTTACACAAATCCTGGAATGTAGAGCCTGTAGCCGTATAAGGAACTGCACTACCTGAATAAGTAATACCAATACCTACATCTGTAGAAATATCTGTAACAGTACCTGTAGATACAGCCGGCTTACTAGTTGCATCCGGATCAGCCCATGCAATAGCAACTGCTGTAGCAACAGCATCAACAGCCTGCTTATCCTTAGACAGCTTAGCCTTGTTAATCTGACCTAATACAGATGGTGCAAGTACACCTACCAGGATTGCCATAATGGCAATTACAACAATCAGTTCTACTAAAGAGAAACCTTTGTTGTTTAACTTCATTTCGTTCTTCATAATGAACTTCCTCCCTTTAAATAAAGTTTGCATAATTTTATTTAATTAATCAGCCACGGGTACTGCAGCTGCATTAATTCGTTTTTAGCCAATAGAATCGTACATTGTAACCATTGGAGTATAGATTGCAAGAACTACTACCAATACAATCACAGCCATAAACACCGTAATTGCCGGTTCCAGTACCGCCGTCAACTGCTGTGTTGCATTTTCAACTTCTTCATCATAATAATTTGAGCAGCTTTCAAGCATTTGTTCCAGATTACCCGTTTCTTCACCAATGCCAACCATATGACAAATCATTGGTGGAAACAGTTCTGTTCTTTTCAGTTCGCTTGCAAGCGACGAACCAAGAGAAACATTATCCCTGACATCCAGTAACGCTTCTTTATAAAGAATATTATCCATCGTCTTGGAGCATATTTCCAGTGCATCCATCATCGACATACCAGCCATCAAAAGTGTCTGAAGTGTCTGTGCAAATCGGGCACATGCCGTTTTCATGACAAGATTATTAACAACAGGTATTTTAATCTGTGCTTTCGAAATAATAACTTTCCCCTGACTGCTTCTTGAAAAAACTGTCCACGCCACAAAAATAGCTATTACAGCCAAGATAAGTACATACCACTTTTGAATGACGAAATCACTTGCGCCAATCAATATTCTTGTCATAATCGGTAATTCCGTATCCAATGTTTCAAACATATCAACAAATGTCGGCATTACAAAAGCCAGAATTGCAACAACAACTATAATCAAAACAACAATCAGGATAATTGGGTATGTCATTGCTTTTTTAACTAAACTTTTAAGACGATTATCCTTTTCAAATTGAACCGCCATACGTGATATTGCCACTTCCAAGCTACCAGATGACTCACCAGCCTCTACCATGCTGATGAACAATCCAGGGAAAATATCCGGATTTTTTGAGAAAGCTGCTGCTAACGTATCACCCGTTTCTACACTATCACGTGTTTCCTGCAATGCTTTTGCCAATCGTTTATTCTCTGTCTGTTCTGCAAGCATTTCAAGTGCCTGTACAATACTTACGCCCGCTTCAATAATACTTACGAACTGGCGGCAGAACACACACAAATCTCGAGAAGTAACCTTCTTCTGTCCTATCTTAAAAGGTAATTCAATTTCCTTATCAAGAGCGCCCGCCTCACTAATATCGAGCAGCATGCCGCCTTGGGCCTTAACCATCGACTTAGCTTCTTCCAAGTCAACTGCATTAACACTACTTTTTAGCTCCTTACCATCCGGCATCAGCGCCTTATAATTAAATGTTGCCATCCACTTCTCCTATCTGCAAAAGGCCTTGTATTTCTCATCGGGAAAATAATACCTTATCTGCATAATATTACTAACATGTACTTAGTATAACACAAAACATTTTTTTTGTAAATTTTTTATTAATAGAATCTCAATTTTTTTTCTATTTTTGCAATAATATACAAACTCCGCCTTATTTTTTGTGCAATCTGCATCATTTAAGCAAAAAATATTTTCCTTTTTTATCTCATTTTACAATGAAACATTCTTATCTTGTATATTTTTAAAAACAATTTCCATCTTTTTTTACCAAGACATTACATTTTATGATTTCTTCCTCAGTCCTTTTTGTTATTTGTTAATATTTTATTCACATTTCTAATCAAGACGAAACACAAAGAAATATCGATAATATACTACACTTCCTCCCAGATATGTTAGTTTCTTGCAGAGTCCTGTCTGTTCAAAGAAATTATTATATTTCTCAATATATTCTTCTATTTTTTCTCCCTCAATTTTTTTCGCATCCTTTATTTGCTGACGAAATTCATCATCATATAAAACTGTTCCATCCTCTTGCATTGTCACAACTTCCTTCCATCCAGGCATTTTGACTAAAAAATAGGTTGGAACGTCCGACTGTGTTTTTAATTTTCCCAGATTTTCTGCCTGTTGATATATTTCGTTTGAATCTGCCACATAGATTTGTTCTACACCACGCAGATAATAACTAAAACAATTGTAAAGCCAGGCTTCCTCTAAAGCAATAATATAATTAGCCTTTCTTGGGAGTTCATCTACCCGAAGATCCAGTAAACCATTAAATTCAAAATAGAAATTCTCTGTGGCATTGAATGCAATATTCACTAATAGCATCACACTTCCCAGCAAAACAAATGCTGATTTCCATCTTCTAATCCGGTTCAAATTCCATTCTTTCTTTTTTATACACAGCCGCACCACCCCCACAATCAAACCTGCAGCAAGTGAAATCAATTCCGCAACCAAAACCATGATGACCGGATAAACCGCAAACATATACCTCGTTGCAGTGTTTGACATCAAAAACACTCCCGTTGTCTTTCCGATTACCACAATCAATCCGCACACCATCGAAAGCATCACAAATTGAAACAGCCATTTTGTCCCTTTAATCTTTTTCCATATTGCCTGTAATATTCTACGTACTCCTTCTTTGAACCATTTTTCTTTTCTAAGAAGGAAGAAAGTCGGAATACCTATCACCAGAAGAACCAGCAAAATTTCCATCAGATAAATTCCAACATAAGAAGGCAACGGAGAAACCGGCAATCCCAACAGTTCATTACAAACATACGAAATAAGATATCTGCATTCAAACCAGAATCCGCCATACCCACTCATCAAAGTCTGTTCTCCCTTGAAACGAGTAAGCTGTATCCATGCATATGGGTATACAACGCAAATCAAACCAACCGCCCCAAGAAGTACTGTTGCATAAGCAAATAATCTTTTATATTCCTTTTTGATAAGATAATATATGCAAAAGCATGCTGATATAATTCCTGCACAAACTAAAAAATAGTAATGTGTCAAGCCTCCAAGAAATGTCGTTAATGCAATGCACGGCAAAACAACACGAAACTTTTCCCTTTTCTTATATAGTTCCGAATGAAGCCATATGGTAAGCAAAACAAAAAACGTTGCCATTGCATACATGCGAATAAAAATAAACGTATTAATACAACCTTGGCTAAATCCATACAACATGCATACAATATTGGCAAAAGCAAGGCTTCCCGACAAATTCCTCACAAATAAAAATAGTAAAATTTGAGAAAGGATAAAAAGCACTAAGTTAAGCGCAAATCCATACCACCACGAAAACTTTCCGGGAAAAAAAGAACAAATTGTATGAAGCACCATATAATAAAACGGAGGATGTACATCCCTTGAATTGTTATAATATACTGATCCATAAGCAAATCGTTCATCAGCTTCTACCGATAAATAATCATCCAAAACAGTTCCCGGAAACCATTCATCATTATTCTTTTCCAGTCCTGCATTATGCCTGTCCGAATTTAGAAAAGGTGCATAATAACTATTTGCAAGTCCATATGACCATATTTCATCAGAATGAAAATCTTTCTTTAAATACGCAAAGCAATATATCAGATTAACCAATTGCAGCATAATCATCCCGGTCAATATTAGATATGCCATTCCTTCTTTTGTATTACTTTTCCACCACTGCTTTATTTTGTTCATTTTTCTTCTCCCATATCACATACTTTTATCAAATAAAAAACAGACGAAAGGCTATTGCATATATCCTCTCGCCCGCCTGCGAATATTTCAAAATTAAATCCCCAAAAATTTCTTCACTTCATCCGTCATTGCAGACACTTCACATATCGTCTTATGACGCACCGGAGCCGTGCGGATTTCTTCGATTGCCTGTGGAACTGCCACACCTGAAATTCTTGAAAGTTCATCCACCAGCTCAAAATCACTCATGGAATCATATTTTTCCTTATCAATGGCATCCATGACACTTCTGGTAAACTTATACGGACTTGCTGTTGAAGCAATCACCGTCTTGGTTTCATCCTTGGTATCTGCCACATATTTCTTATAAACATTTGCTGCCACTGCAGTATGTGTATCAATGATATAGCCTGTTTTTTCATAAAGTTCCCGAATGGTTCCCGCCGTTTCTTCTTCACTGGTATAATTTCCATAGAAATCAGCAAGTTCTGCCTTCATTTCCGGAGTAATTTCATACTTGCCCATGGTCTTTAATTCATCCATGAGTTCTTTGTTCTTCACTGCACTGTTTCCTGCAATCTTATAAATCAGTCTCTCTAAGTTGCTGGAAATCAAAATATCCATGGATGGTGACGTTGTCAGAACAAATTCACGATTTCTGTCATAAGTTCCTGTGCTGAAGAAATCAAACAGAACCTTATTTTCATTTGAGGCACAGATTAACTTGTTAATCGGCAGTCCCATGTTCTTTGCATAAAATGCAGCAAGAATATTACCAAAATTACCGGTTGGAACCACAACATTAATCTTCTCGCCTTCTGCAATCTCTTCATTTTTCAGAAGCATTGCATAAGAATAGATGTAATAAACCACCTGTGGAACCAGACGTCCGATATTAATGGAGATTG
>CAMEUH010000047.1 GCA_945938055.1 uncultured Eubacteriaceae bacterium
TACCCTCCTCCCAGAATTAATCCACAGCTCCCCTTTGGAAGCTCCTCATCCCGAATGGGGCTAAAAAATACAAGCCGGCAACCGTGCTGTCTTAACAGTTCCAGATTCTCCTCATAATAAAACGAAAATGCTTCATCACGCGCAACTGCCACACAGACTTCTTCTGGCAGGCTTTCCCTGCATCCTTCCCCTTTTCTGTTCGTATTCCACCAGCAACTGGCTCCTTTTGCAATTTCCGCTACCTTATCCATGTCTATGGTCTTGCAGACCTCAATACATATTTTTTCAAGCTTCTCATCAATAATGCCTTGACAATCTTCTGTAACCAGCCCCAGATGGCGGTTTTTTAATATTAAATCATCTTTTAATATATTTAGATAGCCACATGGAATCAATCCATTTTCCTGAATTATCGGCTTCATTTTCTCATAAGTCTTCTCTGAGACCTGATTCACAATCACTCCACGAATATGAGACTCTTCCACATAAGAAAGAAACCCTTTTAAGACAGCTCCAATCGTATTAGCAAGTCCTCTTCCATTGATAATCAATATAACCGGTGTATCCGTCAGGGATGCAATTTCATAGGTACTTCCCTTGAAAGAAAATCCTGCACCATCATAATATCCCATCACACCTTCCATGACGCAATAATCACTTCCACAGGTGCATCGTATAAAATGTTCCTTCAGCTGATTTTCATCCAGAAAAAGGCTGTCCAGGTTATAACCATGTTGTCCCAGGATTCTCCGGTGAAGCATCGGATCCAGATAATCCGGTCCACATTTAAAGGAGGATACGTTCCATCCTCTCTCCATCAAATATTTTATGATTCCACAAGTGATGGTAGTCTTTCCGGTTCCACTTCCAGTTCCGGCCAGAAGCACTCTTCCCTTCATTCCATTTTGCTGCATGATATCCATTCTCCCGGCTCTCTCCTCTATAATGTCGATAACAGCTTTTCAAAACAAACGCCATCCGTCTTTGGAATCCCGTAGCGGTCTGATTCCTGAATACACCGGCTCACAAAATCTGCTGCCCTCTTCACGGACTCTTCAATTGTAATTCCACGCACGGCATCTGCCGCAATAATTGACGAAAATACATCGCCTGTACCGCACCGTGTATCCCCGGCACATTTTTTACGAATCTTTTCTGCCTTACCGTCATGATAAATATAATTAACAAGAAAACTGCCTCTCCTAATTCCCGTAACCACTATCCTGCAATGACTCTTTAACTTTCCCGAAAGTTTTCTGCACATTGCTTCAATCGCATCATACTCATAATCTTCCCGATAGACTTCCTCTGCCAGAATGCATAACTCTGTCAGATTCGGCGTTAAAACATCCGCAAGCTGCGCCAGTTCCTTCATCTTATCACACATTGCCCTGTCATAAGTAGCATAAGTCTTCCCATCGTCTCCCATAATCGGATCTACAATAACAACCGTATCCTTCTTGGAGAACTCCGCAATAAAACGTTTTACCATGTCAATCTGCCTGGCTGAACCATAAAAACCGGTCAATATCCCTTCAAAGGTAAGTCCAAGCTTTTTCCATTCCGCCGTATAAGCTTCCATGGCATCCGTGTAATCCTGAAAGAAAAAAGAAGGATATCCCGTATGATTCGAAAAAATTGCCGTAGGCACCGGACAGCACTGAATTCCCAGATGGGAAATAATTGGCATTTCTACTGCTATTGCACAACGGCCAAAGCCGGTCATGTCATTGATTACTGCTATTTTGTGAAAAACATTATGATTCATTGATGTAATCCTCCAAAAAAGGCAGAAATCTTTCACTTCTGCCTTTTTTATACTACTTATTCTTAATATTCTTAAACTTCGGCATCGTATTGCTTCTTAGCTTATCAAAAGACTTCAGTTCATTTCCAAGATAATCCGTATCAATCTTCAATGCTGCCACAATTACCAGTACCAGAATCAGAACCTTTGTCATGGTCAATGCCATAAAATTCTCTACCACCAGATAATCCGCAAATAAAGATGCCCCCTGCGAAATTGCATTCAGCAAAATAACAATACCATGCCAGAACAAAGGAAGTCCCTTCTTAAGCATTCCATACACAAAAAGACATGCTGCCGTCTGAAAAATCACATCAATGGCGCAATTCACACCCTTTAACAAATAAAAAAGTGACGGTACAGAAATTGTCTGCGTTACCGACTCCATTACATTTGCAATCTCCTCCGTACTCATCCCCTCAAGCAGATACTCCATTCCATAAGTATTAATCGTTGTACCGAGTGTTGAAATATAAATCAAATCCACGCCGGACACAATTGCCTGCCCCAAAGCAATTCCAAGACCGCCCATCAGTGCATCCCCAAGGGTCATGTCCTGTTTTCGGTCTGAAAATTTCAGCACAATCCATCGGGAAGCATGCATCAGAAGTGCAAATACTACTGCTCTTGCAATACAAAACGCAAGCGGTGTTCCAAAAAGAACCGTATTTACTCCTGGTATCACGGAAAGCAGAAACGTAACTGCCTCCACGCCGAAAACAACCAGCACCATATACACCAAAAGTCCCATAAACCCAGGCATCAGCTTTGCCGAATACCGCATCAGCAGGATAAATCCAATGACAATCACCGCAGAAACCAGAATAATTCCGCCTGCATTTACAAAATTAATGGACTGTTCCGGAAAAGTAATATTATAATTCATGTCAAACTCCTTTCAAAACCGGTTAAAGTACCTTCTATCCCCGAATATGAAATAAGAGCTGCCAGTTCTGACAGCTCTCCATAATCTCGTCGTATGACAATATATCCTTAATAATAGAAACTCTATATAAAAAAGGCACACTGTTCTCGTTACTTGCAGATTATAATTTTGTTACGTTGGTTGCCTGTGGTCCCTTAGCGCCATCAACTACGTCGAATTCTACCTCAGCACCTTCTTCAACTGACTTGAAGCCATCCATGTTAAGACCTGAATAATGAACGAAAACGTCCTTTCCTGTCTCATCACTGATGAATCCGTAACCCTTCTGGCTGTTAAACCACTTAACTGTACCTTTCATTTCGATACCTCCGAAAAAATAAAACTAGCGTGTAATTCACACTAACTCAGTTTATCATATTTCAAAAATACTGTCAAACAATTTCCCATAAAAAACCAATAAAAATCCCTATTTCGCTTCCTTCAAAATTTCCTTTAATTCTTCCACGGAAAATTCATAAGCACTATTACAGAAATGGCATTTTAACTCTACCGGATTCCCATCCTCAATCATTGACTGAATTTCCTCTGCACCAATACTGATTAAAGCCTTTTCAACCCGTTCCTTACTGCAGTTGCAGTAGAACTGAACCGGCATCTGATCCATGATTTCCAGCCCCATGTCTCCTAAAAGTTCCTCCAGAATTCCTTCCGGAGTCTTACCTTCCGATAGCATGGATGTCACCGAATCAATCACAGAAAGCCTTGCTTCCAGCTTATCAATGATTTCATCCGAAGCACCCGGCATCAGCTGTAGGATAAATCCTCCTGCTTCTGCCACCGTATTTTCTTTCGACATCAGAACTCCCAGTGCCACTGAAGATGGTGTCTGTTCACTTACTGCATAGTAATACGTCAGATCCTCAGCAATCTCACCGGAAACCAGTTCCACCTGTCCCACGTAAGGGTCCTTAAGACCAATATCCTTAATGACATTTAAAAAGCCCTTTCCAATGGCACCACCCACATCCAGTTTGCCCTTGGCATTTGCAGGAAGAAGCACCATCGGTTCCAGCACATAACCCTTGGCATTCCCCTTATTGTCCGCTGTTACCGTAATGCCTCCCATGGCACCGTCTCCCCGGACATTAATCGTAAGCAAATCGGAATCATTCTTCATCATGCTTCCCATCATGGCCGAAGCTGTAAGAAGCCTTCCAAGTCCTGCCGTGGCAATCGGGCTGGTTTCATGTGCCTTTCTTGCCGTTTCTACCATTTCACGTGTTGTTGCTGCAAACGCACGAATTTGTCCATCTGCCGCAATGGCCCTAACCATGTAATCCTTCATGACTTATCTCCTAAACACAAAATAAACTCTTTCACTGCATTTTCCCGGTTTTTCCCTGGTAAATGCGTCATAAACCTTAATCCCCGTAAATCCATTCTTTCTTGCAGTATCCATCACTTCATCCACCTCGTATGCCTTCTGGAAATGGTTCTCCACATACTTTCTGTAAAACTTTCCATCCTGTACAAAAAGCGTGAGCAGATACTCATTGACACGTTCTTCCTCATGATAATAATTATCCCAGATATAACTGCAGTTTTCAAAATTCTCTGCCATGGTATTATATGCCAGTACATTTTCATAGAAATAGCGTGTCTTTAAATCCATGATAAACACACCATTACTCTTAAGATTTTTTCCAGCACATGTGAAAAGCTTTTCCAGACCTTCTTTCTCCATGATATAGTTCACGGAATCACACACGCTGATCAATGCATCAGCCTTCTCCGGAAGGGAAAAATCCGTCATATCCTGCTCACTCAATACCGTATCCGAATATTCCGTATCCTCAAATTTCGATTTTGCCACAGAAAGCATATCTGAGGATAAATCAATGCCTGTCATCTTATATCCAAGCTTACACATTTCCATGGTAAAGGAACCGGTTCCACAGCCAAGCTCTGCCACATGTGCCCCTGGCTTAATTCCATTTTCTTCTAACAGTCCCTTTGCATATTCTGCCCATTCCTCATATGGGATATCACCCATCATGACATCATAGACATATGCAAAATCCGTATACATTCCCATAAAACACCTCTAATCATAAAGAGACTTCCGTGCACCGGCACGAAAGCCCCATAAAACCTTATACTCAATGTATCTGTTATTATGCATTTGCTCCGCAGCACTTCTTGTACTTCTTGCCACTTCCGCATGGACACGGATCGTTTCGTCCAACCTTCTTATCCTTCACAACGGTATTGGACTTCTTCTGTTCCAGATATAATTCCTTCCTTCTGTCTGCCGGAAGAAGTGCTTCCCACTGTGGAAGTTCATATAACCAGTCCGCCTTGGCACCAACCATGTTATAATACAATTTTTCTTTATCAAATCCCAGATTTACCACAGTATCTTCTTCCATGGTTTCAATCGGATTCGGATTCACAAGACTGTCATTGATGCCATCCAGGTATCCCACCATAATCATGAGGTCTACGCCATATTTGTCCGCAAGCTCCTTAACCGTACCCATAACCACATTTTCCGGGTCAGATAAAATCTGCTCGTAGATGCCCTTCTCCAGGTTAAAATAATTTGCCCAAAACATCTGAGCCTGCTTATTATCCATCTCGGTTTCATAAGCCTGTTTTCTCCATGTCTCTAATAAAGTCATTGTCTTACTCCTTCAGTCTGTCTAAAAATATCTCTTAAAAAAAGCTTGAATACAGGGAACCACTATAAGCATAACTGCTTCCATAAGCACCCGTATCTGTATATAATCCGCCATTCATCCTGGAAAGCTGCGAACTTGCCGTATTCGCAATGGAAGATGCAGAGGATGAAATATTATATGCATAAGAACCTGTACCATTAAACAAGGTCTTTACATTACTCATGTCCGCCTGCTTAAACTTTTCTTCATCCAGTGTCAGCTTATTATTCACTCCCACGGTAATTCCCGCCTTGGACAGATTCTTTGCCATCGCACTGGTAAGAGAAACCATTCTGCTTCCGGAATTCAAAACAGAACTGGTATTAGAATTACCAATTGCCTCCACAGTACTGTTATAATTCTTCACGAAATCCGATACCGCACTATAAATGGCATCCTTATCATATTCTTCTGTTACATTTCCATCCTTATCCTTAACTTCTTTCTTGTTGAATAAGGAATCTTCCCCCGTCTGAAGTAGCTTTGCTGCCGAACTTCTTAAGTTCTTTGCTGCATCCTTTTCCGTAAGAAGTTGTGAACTTGCCAGCTTATCTGCCGCCGTGGTCTTATTGGTTGTTGACGTATTATTTGTATCTTCGTCTGCCTTCTCATAATAAGAGCGCAGCAACTTCGAATAGGAACCATTCTTGATACTTGCATAATCTGACAAAAGACTGGTTGTGTTCGAAAGCGAATTTGTATTGGAAAGCGAACCAAAAAGCGAACTTGCTCCCGAGCCTGTCAGCCCGAAATAACTTCTGTTTAATGTGCTGAAATTAATACTCGACATCCTTATCCCTCCTTGAAAATATTATTGCGACCTCCATGTCTTGTCTGCTTTAAAAGCATACACTCCCACTTTCAATTATATTATAGCACAGGTTGGGAAATTGTCAAATTTTATCCCCATAATAAAACAAGGCAACCAAAAGCCACCGCTTATTGATTACCCTGTCAAAAATTTAATTCAGTCCAAAGTTCTCCAGAATCTCTGCAAACTCCTTCGAATCTGAAAATCCTTCCAACACCTTTTCACGGTCTTCTGCACCACTTTCCAGTACAGTAACCCATCCCGCAAGGCCTCCTTCATCTGCCTCACGATTCATGAAAGTTCGATAGAGAACCTTCACATATTCTTCATCATTCAGCTTCTTTTTAGTAAATTCCTCCGAAAAGATAAAACTCTGTGCTACCTCTTTCGGTGAGTTTTCCTTCTCAATAATAGCCCTGCACCAAGCCTCCAGTCCCAATGGATCATATTCTCTTCCAAGTGCTTTTGTATAGCACCTTGCCACAAATCTTGTAAGATCCGCATTCTGATTACAATAATGATTCAGAGCCTCAGCAAAAGCCTCCACATCGTATGGATTACCCACACTGATTCCATATTCCTCACAGATTCCGGCAAATTCCTGTGACAAAATAAATCCTTCCAGCACCTTTTCCCGTTCTACACCAGCTTCCAGCTGTTCAACCCAGGCAGACTTTCCGCCTTCATCTGAAGGACGATTCATAAACGTATTATATAGTATTTCCACAAACTCGTCGTCCGACAAGCCTCTTTCCATACATTCATCACTAAAAACGAATCCATATCCCGCATCTGAACCGCTGGAAGACTTATCCAGAAGCACCGTAGTCCATGCCGCAATTCCGCTTTCTTCCGCCTCGCGCTCCAGCACCAGTTCATATAAACGAATCACAAACGCCCGTACCAGTTCTTCATTCCCGGTGTTTTCTTCCGGAGTACCACCTGTCGGATTCTCATCACCTCCACTAGGAGATTCCCCACTTCCACCCGGTTTCTCCGCTTTTTCAACAACAACCTTACATTTTGCCTCAGCCGTTCCGTACGATGCGGTAATGGTAACTTCACCTTCACCGACCCCCAGCACAACTCCGTTTTCCACCGTGGCAATGTCCATATTGGAACTATCCCATACAATCACCGCATTTTTTCGGTTTACCGTAGCCGTCAGCGTAAGTGTTTCACCTACTTTAACCGTTCCTTCCGTCCTATCCAGGGAAATAGAAATCTCAGGAGGACCTGCCCATACATAATAGCTCTTTTCCTCATTTGTCACCGTCCCCGGCACATCCTCTTCCGAAGCAGAATTTAAATACTCTGCCACCTTAGCGCGACGAATGTCCAGATTCGTATTATCATTTACCATGAAATATACATAATTTCCCTGTGTAAAGTATGGCTTATAATAGGCAAACACCGTAGACATGGTAGAATCATACTTGAGTTCCGGAGCATATTTCTCCCACCATGTCTGCATTACATGGGATGTATTGGAATCCTTAAGGGAGCTTTCACTCTTATTGTAATACTTATAAGAAATACCATAAAAATATCCCTCTGTTTTTTTATCGTTCTGGTCTCCCCATGTAGCATCCACTGCATACCACTCATCATGCAGATTAATCAGATTCCATGCATGTCCCGTACTCGTTACTGTTACCGTTTCAACGCCAACCGCATTCAGCAGCATCTGCATGGTTGCCGTATAACCTGCACATACCGACTTACCAAGACACACCAGACTATAAGCCGACTGGTCATAATCATTGGATTCATACACGGTATTATTCGCAAGCAGATCATATGCAATCTTTTCCTTATCCTCATCATATTTTCCGGCCGATACCTGTTCTACCCATTCATCAATCTTTTCTCGAAATGAACTGGTTGCCTCTGCACGTGCTGTACCATCCTGAAAAGTATCATAAAGTTCCACATAGACATAGCTATAATCGGATGCATACCAGACCCTGTTTTCAAGGAAATAATACTGAGGATTGGAATAGCGGAATAAAAATACCAGATTCGTCAGGTCTTCCTTCCCCAGGTTCGCACCATTTGCTATCTTCCCCGTAAACTGTGCATCCCCCGTTCCCATAATCAGTTCCAGGCAGCTGGCTTCCAATCCGTCCCACATTTTCTTTTCTTCAGCTGACAACTGATTATAATAATAATCATTGGAAAACTTTTTCCAATACTCCTCTTCTGCAGAAGAAGACTTTTGTCTAGCCTCATAATATTCAGCATGTTCCTCTGCCGGAGTAACAGCAGTCTCTTCCCGGAGACCTTCCCGTTCCCTCAGTTTTTCTCCTTCTGCCGCCCAGACCGTTACATCAGGAGTTACCAATGCCACTACGCCAGAAATGGTTACTCCAAGCACCATCATCCATGTTATAACATGGTTCATTACATTCTTCCATCTTCTCAATGCACTTATCCTCCGTTCTTAATCTGTAAAACCATACTTTCCAATGAATTTATTATAACATTCACAAGATTGCATTTCAACGCAACAAATGACGAAATTGAAATCACGAAGAACCTTTTATCCCATCACAATATCCGCATATCTTCCATCAACCACCCGGATCAAATCCTCCGGGTTTAAATGAATCTGCAGTCCCAGCTGACCTCCGCTTATAATAATGGTATCATAATTTCTGGCACTCTCATGTACAAACGTCTTGTATAATTTCTTCATGCCAATCGGTGTACATCCACCCCGGATATATCCCGTCACCGTCTGAATATCCTTTACATGGACCATTTCCACTGATTTTTCTCCGGCACATTTTGCCGCTTTCTTAAAATCAACCTCCCTGTCTACCGGAAGCACAAATACATAATAGTTTCCACTTTTTCCAACGGTTACCAGTGTCTTAAAACTAATTTCATATGGTTGCTGCAGCTTGTCCGCAATATGTACTCCATCAATAAATTCTTCACACTCATATGCCACTATTTCATACTTTATCTTATTCTTATCCAGAATCCGCATGGCATTCGTTTTGGTGTCCTTATCCTTCTTTCCCATTTTCTTCCTCCAAAACTCCTTTATGATACACTAATTTCTGTCTTTTCATTTGATAGAATTCCATACTCCGTCATAAGCTTTGTCCTATATTCCTTATCCTCTGTTATTCGAAGAATGTCATCCATCCGGTTACCTTCAATTAACTTTCTTGTAAGAAGCGCAAAATTCTCTTCTCCAATCTTTTCTCCAATCTTTTCTCCAATCTTTTCACCTTCTTTGCGTCCTTCTTTGCGTCCTTCTTCCAGTCCCAGTTCCCTTCCATATTGCCGTTCATCTTCTCTGATTAACATCCGTTCTCTTTCTTCGTCATACTCGTAAATACTCATCTTAGTCGCCTCTGATTTCTGTCTGGTCAAAAATTCCCTTAACACACCTTCTTGGATACATTGACTGACTGCCTTGGCAACAGCTTCTTCGATTGGCATTTCATGCGCAAATTTCCGGACCATGCTGACATATGTATTATATTCTCCCAAAATCGGACACTTTTCTTTTATTTCCGGGTTCATTCCCGGATTAATATTAAGCATGGTTACCTTTAATTCCAATGAAGGATGATCCGTTGGAATTTCAAACATGCTGGACAATTTCAGTTCCATCCGTTCCGGGACTTCTTCCCTGCCATTATAGAATACAACAAATTCCGGATTTTGGATTTTTATGGTTCTTGATGTATAGATACTTTTATCCTTTACAATTTTCTGAAATAAATCTGCCACATAAAATAAATCCCGCAACGGCATGTTCGGATTAAACGTAGACTGTTTCTCAATCATATTCTTATTTCCTCCTTTTGCAGAAGAAAATAAAAGCCATCCCGTCTTTTGATTTCTTCTGCTTTTAATTGTTCATTGATAGTTAAAAGCATTGATTTCAAGAAGCCTGATGGCAAAAATAGCGAACATTCAAAACAAATTTTCACTATAAGAACATGTACATGATTAACATCATTTACATTAAAGATTTATGAAATTTAGCTTTGAAGAAATTGTATCATACTGCAAACCACATTTCAATACAATCCACAAATTTTATCATTTTTCATTCATTTCTCATCATTTCCTTACTTTCCAGTACAATCGTAACCGGACCGTCGTTTAGAAGTTCAACTTTCATGTCTGCACCAAATTCACCACACTCGGCATGAATTCCGGTTTTTCGTATCATTTCCACAAAAGCTTCATAAAGGGGTTTTGAGACAGAAGGCGGTGCAGCCTTGGTAAAGGACGGTCTGTTGCCTTTCCTGCAATCCGCATATAGTGTAAATTGTGAAATGATCAACATTTCTCCACCAATCTCCTGTATGGACCGGTTCATTTTTCCTTCTTCATCTTCAAAGACCCGCAGTTTCATGATTTTATTTCCAAGAACCTCCACGTCCTTTTGTGAATCCTCATTTCCAACTCCCAGAAGAATCAAAAATCCCTGTCCACATTTTCCGATTTCCACGCTGTCTACCTTGACCGAAGCATATTTTACTCTTTGAATTACCGCCTTCATCTCATTGCTCCTCTCTCATTATTCCTCTAACTCAATCCTTGCATTTATCCTTATATTCATCCACTCTGATTTCCTTGTTTACAGTCGTACACCCCGGATATCTTTATATCCCTCACCATAAATCTCACTTGCACTGGAAACAATCATGAACGAAGCTGGATCTTCTTCCTTTATGATATCCTCAAGCCGCGGTGTCAGCTGCTTACGGATAACACACATGATAACATTTTTACTTGAGTTGCTGTATGCACCCTTTCCTTCCAGAAAGGTAACTCCAACATCCAGTTCCTCCAATACACGCTTGGAAATATTTTGATAATTGTCACTAATGATATAAATCAGTCTTGCCTCATCCGAACCATATAAGACCATGTCCATGACTCTTCCAGAAACAAAAACTGCAATAAAGGCATACATTGCAACATTAAAATCACCAAATACCACACCGGAAATGGAAACAATTACCATGTCCAGCATAAAAAACAGAAATCCGGTCCGAATATGCTTATATTTACTCTTAATAACCTTTACGATAATGTCCATTCCCCCGGTAGTTGTGCCCGCACGGAAAATAATTCCTATTCCTGCTCCTATCATAATTCCACCCGCAAGACAGGCAAGAATCGGCTCTGTGGTGATTGCACCAAATCCCGCCAGAAAATCCGTCAAAACAGAATTCAGAACAATTACAACTGCCGTGGATGCCATAAACTTGATTCCAAATTTCCAGATTCCCAATATCACAATCGGAATATTCAGTATAAAATACAAGGTACCGGTGCTGACCGGAATCAGTCTGTTTAAAATCACGGATACACCAATTAATCCTCCCGGAGCAAGATTATTCGGATCCAGAAATAAGCTGATTCCTCCTGCATAAAGCAGTGTACCAATCAAAATATAAATACAATTACGTATGATTTTTTTCATGTTCGTCTACTCCAAAAAAATATATTGCGGAATACCATTCTGGTATTCAATTTCATTTTCCCCCTGAATCAGCGGGCGAAGATATTTTTCCATTGCCGGAAGGACATCGGTACCCTCTTCATTAATCCATTCTCCCGGAATTTTTTTCTCATAATTGGCAATTTTCTCAATATCAGCTTCTCCATACTCCACGGCATATGGCTCATCAGATACACGGCTTAAGGTTGACATCACGCCACTTCTTCCTTTCATCGCGAGCATGACACCGTTAACACCAAGGAAAAAGCTTTCCTCAATATCCGTTTTGGATGCGACGTGGGATGCCGCTCTTTGAAGAACATTCAGTTCCACACTCCGAACCTTACAGCCAATTTCCTCTGCAACAATAGACTCTAATACTTTGCCGGTTCCGCTAAGCATCACATGTCCAAACTTATCTACCTTACCTCCCTGTGCGGAAATATAAGTTCCATCTGCATCCTTGATGCCCTCCGAAACTGCCACGATGACATGATGTTTTTCTGCAAGAAGTTCTTGTACCTTTGCCACAAACGCCGTCTTATCAAACGCCTTTTCCGGCAGATAGATTAAATGTGGCGCCTGACTGTAAGATGTCCTTGCAAGAGATGATGCAGCAGTAAGCCACCCTGCATTTCTTCCCATAATTTCCACAATCAGAACTGTATCTATAGCATAAATGTAGGTATCATGTGCCATCTCAAGAACGGATGCCGCAATGTACTTCGCCGCCGAACCAAATCCTGGCGTATGGTCAATGCAGTAAAGGTCATTGTCAATCGTCTTTGGAATTCCAACCACCTTAACATCCAGTCCTTTTTCCTCCACATTCACAGAAAACTTTGCCACCGTGTCCATGGAATCATTTCCACCGATATAGAAAAAGTAACCGATATCATACTTCTTTAGAATCTCGCATATCTTATCATAATCGGACGAATCCTTTTTGTAATCCGTCAGCTTATAACGACAGGAACCAAGATACATGGATGGCGTATTTTTTAATGCCTTGATATTCTCCTCCTGTGCAAAAATATCATTTAAAACCACAAGATGATCATTTAAAACACCCTGAATACCATTTCTTGCACCATAAATCTTATCGATGGATTCTGACTTTAATGCCTGTGAAATCACACCCGCCAAACTGGAATTAATCGCCACGGTCGGTCCACCCGACTGAGCCACCAGACAATTTCTACTCATGCTAATATCTCCTTAATTTCATTAAAATATGTACTGCTGTGTAGAATAATCATTTCTGTCTGTCCCTGCCCTCCTGTCTTACGATTCCGTCTGATTGGATGGGATGGGGATGCATG
>CAMEUH010000048.1 GCA_945938055.1 uncultured Eubacteriaceae bacterium
AAGTAACATGGCATCGGCTTACTCGTCAATTATTTTGATATTCGTAGGTTTGGCAGCGGTTCTTTTAAAGATTATAACAAAGCTTATGAAAAAGGTAAGGAGAGCATAGAAACTATGGCAACAGTAATAAGTAATTTAAATATGTGTTTTGATGGTTATCAGGCATTAAGAAATATTAATCTGACTATTCACGACGGAGAATTCGTTGCAATCCTGGGACCATCCGGTTGTGGCAAAACTACGCTTTTAAGACTTCTGGCAGGTTTCCTGAAACCTACGGAGGGGGTTATTGAGATTGATGATAATGTTGTTGCCGATAACCGGAATGTAACAAGTCCGAACAAGAGAAATATCGGTATGGTATTTCAGTCTTATGCATTATGGCCGCACATGACGGTAAAAGAACAGGTATTGTTTCCGATGAAGCATAGCATTTTTTCAAAATATAAGACGCAGAAGGAACGGGAGGAAAGGATGGATACAGTTCTAAAGCTGGTAAATATGCAGACAATGGGAGAACGGTATCCGTCTGAATTATCTGGTGGACAAAAACAGAGAGTGGCAATTGCACGTGCACTTGCCAATGAGCCGGATCTTTTGTTAATGGATGAACCTCTTTCCAATCTTGATGCAGAGATTAAGAGTGAAATGCGCCGCGAAATCAGTAATCTTCATAAGCGTGTGGGTGGAACGGTTTTGTATGTTACACACGACCAGTCTGAGGCACTTGGCATGGCAGATAAGATTGTTATCATGAGTCAGGGGGAAATTCAGCAGATTGGAACACCAAGGGAAATTTTTAATCATCCGGTAAATCCGTTTGTTGCAAAATTTGTGGGACAGAGTAATCTGATTAAAGGATGCTGGAACGGAGAGGAATTTTCCTATGGGGAAAATGAAAAAGCGGAAGATGCGGATGTGAATGATTCGTTTAAAGCGGAAAATTTTTATCCGGTGAAGGCGGATGGTCTTGAAATCGTTAAAACGGAGGAATCAACATTCCGGGGAACCGTAAAGGAAATTGAGTTTCAGGGATTCCAAAATAAAGTGATATTAGAAATGGAAGATGGAAATCATCTTCAGGTATTTATTTCAGGAGATGAGAACATTAAAGAAGGGGAAGTATATGGAGTCAGGATTAAAAACAGAAAAAATGTGGAAATATGATTTACATGTTCACACAAGGGAAGTAAGCCCATGCGGACAGATGAGCATTTATGAGGTGGTTGACGCTTACATGAAAAGTGGTTATGACGGCATCTGGATTACCAATCATTTCCACAAAGAATTTCTGGAGTTGACATACGGTCAGGAATGGAAGGAAAAAATTGATTTTTATTTAAAACCGATTAGGGATGCAAGAGAAAGTCAAAAGAATAAAAAGGAAGATTTTTTTATCGGATTGGGAATGGAACTTCGGTTTCTTTCCGACCCAAATGATTATTTAATTTACGGATTATCAGAGGAACTGCTGTATCGGGAAGCAGAGGACTGGCTGAACATGGATTTGAAATCATTTTATGAGAAATATAGGGAGAATCTGATTATCATTCAGGCTCATCCTAATCGTGAAGACAGTTCTTATCCTGCTGATACAAATTATTTGCATGGCATGGAAGCTATTAATACATCTCCACGTCATGACAGTGGAAATGAAAAGACACAGAGAACATTGATTTTAAACCCGTGGATGATTCCAACTGCCGGAAGTGACAGTCATCGGCCGGAGGATATCGGACGAAGCGGTATTCTGACATGGGAAAAGATAAAGGAAGAAAGACAGTTTATTTCATTATTAAAGAAAAGGGAATACCGGTTAATTCCCGATTAGTTAGGAGAGAATATCATGAGCAGTATACAGGTCATTCCCTTCGGTCAGGCTGACTGCTTTCTTGTAATACTGGATTGCAGGGAAGGTAAGAAACATGTGCTGATTGATGGTGGAACAAGAAAGCACCAAAAAAATCATCTGAAAGAGTTTTTAGTAAAAAATGATATTCTAAACATAGATTTTCTGGTTCTCACACATCTGCATCAGGATCATATAGGATTTCTTCCGGAAATTACCAGAAAATTCGGTGTAGAGGCGGCACTGCTTCCGTTTGAAGCAAAATGGTGGAAGAGTTTTATGTTAAATACATTTGAAATGAAACAGGACTTTTTTCATCTCATGAAAATCAGAAAAAATCTGGAGAAGAAAAAAACACAGATTATTTATAATCATTGTATTTCGGAATATCAGTCCTTTCTTATGGGAGATTATTGTCTGACCGTAATCTTTCCAAACAGGAAGGATTCCTTGCCGTTTACGGAAATGATGACAAAAAAGGGAGTTGTGAAAAGAAGCAGGATGGAGGAGAACAGGAAGCTGATTAATGGAGACAGCTCTGTTTTGTTACTGACAAGAGAAAGAAAGCAGATTGCGTTGTTCTGTGGAGACTGTTTTGAAGAAAATTTTAAAAAGGCCTATTTTCAGTATATCGAAGATAAAGAACTGGAAGAAGGAGTGCAGGTGTTGAAGTTGTCCCATCATGGAAGAAATGATAAGGGACACATTTATTTTACGAAGGAATTCATGGAAAGAATTCATCCAAAAGAAATTATCATTACCAGTGACACAGAGCATATAGGGAAATATGGGGAGGAATGGAGAATGTTATTTCATGGATGTGATATTCATATTGCAGAAAGGGAAGAAATGGGGATTTTAATAGACGAGTAATGGCTCGATTTGGATGTTTTCGCAAAAATCTGGACTTTTTTCTCGTGTGGGGCTATAATTTAACTCATGAACAGGAATTTGTAAATTGGAAAAGCTATTTCGGAGGTTATATGGCAAAGTCTAATGGAAAAAAGAAAAATTCGCCTGTCATGGTGGTGCTGATTACCCTGCTTGCGTTAACTGTTGTTACTTTTCTTGTGGTAGTGAGTGCCTTTTTTGCAGGAATGTCGGATAAAAAGCAGAATGAGTCGTATGTTGGTTCAGGGGCAGTGAATGCCATTGCAACGGAAAAGGTTTCCGTGAAGATTAACATGGAAAATTGCACCATGACAGTAGGAACGAAGGTACAGGTGACGGCAACCATTTATCCGGATGGTTCCACATCAGGAATTATGTGGTCAAGTAGTGATGAGAGTGTGTTTACGGTAGATTCCAAAGGAAATCTTGAAGTATTGGCTCCTGGTATTGTTGCATTGACTGCAAATTTTGGTGATGCTTATGATTCCATTGCGATAGAATGTGTGGAAAATCAGGAAGAGGCGGTCTTAAACCTGCCGGATTACAGTATGTTTACGGTGAATGGCGGGAATAATACAGGAAAAGAGACTCCGTCTTCAGACGGAACAGCAGCCGGTACAAGTACTGCAGAGACGACGAGGGAAACGTCGGCATCCGGGGAAACAACAGTTCCCAAAACGACAACCGCATCTTCTGTGACATCCGCTTCAGCAACCACAGCGGCAGTTCCGGGAACCACCTCTTCAACGCAGGAGAGGACAAGTGCTGCGGAAACAACCAAAAAGCCGGAGAAGACAGAAGCTGCCACAACTACGGCATATCCGGTCACAACGACACCGGCATATGAAGGAGAAAAAATCCTGAGTACGGAGATTGCCGGAAAACTGGGAGATTATGGGTTCAAGCAGTACCTGGATAATACATATGTATATGAAGAAAATGAAGCATATCTTGGGGAAATTATCATTTCTTCCAACATGGTACACATATATATAAAAGAACGAAGCACAGGGCTGGATACGGCAGTTAATTCCGTTTTGACGGAGCTTCTTCCGGAATCTCATGGAAATGTCTGGAACATTTATACCAGTGCGTCCACGGACCAGACCATTACCGTTGACGGCAGGGTGGTAAGAGTCGTGGCACAAGGAAATAACGACCATTCTCAAATTGTTATATATAATTAATATATATTTAATAAAAAATTCGTGCATTAGATTGGTTTTATGATATAATAATAAAATGAAATGATTTATTCTGAGGTGTGGCATGCTGAATGAAAAGAAAGTCAAACTCATGACGAAGATAGCGATTTATGAGAAAAATGAAAAAGAAGATTTGAAGATAGCATCCCAGAATTTTAAGGTGGATTATGTTACTTTGCATATGCTTTATACAGCCATTACCACTACAATAGGGTATGTTCTTCTGGTGCTTCTGTATGCTTTGGGAAACTTAGAGGAACTCCTGGTTAATTCTTCCGTCACGGCAATGCCGGAGCTGATTTCCGGGGCAGTCAGCAACTATGTTGTGTGTCTTGTGGTATTCCTGACCATTGCATTCTTTTTTTACTCAAAAAAGTATGACAAGGCATTTAAGAAGGTTAAGCGGGAATATACAGATTTGAAGAATCTGACAAAACTGATTGAAAAGTAATCTGGAGGATTGATGATGACAGGAATTCTTTTATTAAAGGAAAAATTTAAAAGCTTTTATGGCAAGAATGACATGTTTATCGTTCCGGTTGCCAGATTTATTCTGGCATTTGTGACATTATGCCTGATTAATGCCAATATCGGATATATGGGAAGTCTTAAGGGAGTCTTTGTAACCATTATACTCTCCCTTATCTGTGCAGTTCTTCCAAATGGTGCAACCGTTCTTCTGGTTACCCTTGTCATGGTGGCACATTTGTATGCATTGTCATTGGAACTTGCAATTGTTACATTATTAATATACCTGATTATGTATTTGTTTTATTTCCGTTTTACGGGAAAGAGCAGCGTATGGGTGGTATTGACGCTTCTATGCTGCATGCTGAAGATGCCATATGTGATTCCGGTTGCAGCAGGACTGCTTTCTGGTGTATTTACCATTATTCCGGTAATGTTCGGGATTATTATCTATTACATCATGAATTTTGCCAAGGAGTATGCACAGGTCGCAGTAAATGTGGAAGAAAGCGATATTCTGAATAATTTTAAGAATGTACTGACCGGTATCATGGATAAAGAGATTATCCTGCTGGTAATGAGTTTTGCACTTACAATTGTAATTGTTTATGTAATTCGCAGATTATCCATTGATTATGCATGGATTTATGCAATCGTTGCGGGAGCATTAACTGATTTTGTAATGTTGCTTGTGGGAAATGTTATTTTTTCGACCCATATCAGTTTCTTTGGTATTTTAATGGGACTGATTTTATCTGTGATTGTAGGGTATATATTGAATATTATTTTCTTTGGAGTGGATTACAGCAGGACAGAACGGGTACAGTACGAGGATGAGCAATATTATTATTATGTTAAGGCTGTTCCAAAATACAGTGTATCTGCAGCAGACGTTAAGGTTAAGAAGATTAATACCCAGAAGAAGCGTCGTGTCGTTGAACGGGATGACATGGATGACATCGATCTGGATTTTTAAAATGTAATTAATACAGTGGGATGGATTAACTGAATGAATGTAATAACGGATTTTTTTGGAAAGATAACAGGGTGGTATATACCACAGGTAAGCATTTCAGACATTGTTGAAATTATCATTATCGCAATCTTATTATATTATGTCATGGTCTGGATTAAGAGTACCAGGGCATGGATGCTTTTAAGGGGTATTCTGGTATTGGTGGTGTTTACCCTTTTTGCTGTGTTATTTCAGTTAAAGACCATTCTGTGGATAGAAAGTAACATAATCAGTGTTGGTATTATCGCCATGGTGATTATTTTTCAGCCGGAGCTTCGAAGGGCACTGGAGCAGCTGGGACAGCAGCAGTTATTTACGAAGATTTTTCCGATTGATGACAGTAAGGATAAAGGAGAACGGTTCAGCGACCATACAGTTAATGAATTGATTAAGGCATGTACGGAACTTGCAAAGGCAAGAACCGGTGCATTGATTGTAATAGAACAGAATATTGTACTTAGTGAGTATGAGAAGACCGGTATTGCAATTGATGGTCTTGTGACCAGCCAGCTTCTGATTAATATTTTTGAACATAATACACCGCTTCATGATGGTGCGGTTATCATCCGTGAAAACAGGGTAGTTGCGGCAACCTGTTACCTTCCGCTTTCGGATAATCTGAATCTGAGTAAGGAACTGGGAACCAGACATCGTGCCGGAGTAGGAATTAGCGAGGTTTCGGACAGCCTTACCATCATCGTTTCGGAGGAAACGGGTAAGATATCCTTGGCAATTGGCGGTGAATTGTTCCGGAATGTTGACAGCGACTCCTTACGTAATAAATTGATTTATGTTCAGAAGAAATCCATTGACGTTAAATCATTTAAGTTATGGAAAGGCAGGTTGAAAAATGAAAAAAAGAATTCTAAATAATTTTGGATATAAAATTCTTGCAGTAGTTCTTGCTATCCTGCTTTGGCTGACAATTATCAATGTAATTGACCCTGCGACTCCGAAACAGATTTCCGGTATTTCGGTGGAACTGTTAAATAAGGAGTCCCTTACGGATCTCGGATATACTTTTGAAGTTCTTGAAGGCAATACGGTTTCCATTACTGTAACAGGCCCGGTTTCTGTGGTGGATAAATTGACCAGTGCCGATTTTTATGCCTGTGCGGATCTTTCAACCATCAGTCCGCTTTCTGATTATGTGGAAATCCAGGTGAAGTGTACAAAGTCTTCAATTTCTACACATAATCTTAATATTGTGTTGCGGAATGATGCAGTAAAGCTTAATATAGAAAATCGCGAGTCAAGGACAATGGATGTAGAAGTAGAACTGACCGGAACACCGGCTTCGGGTTTTGCGGCAGGCGATTATGATCTCTCGCCGATGTCCATTAAAATTACCGGAGCAGAATCAACGGTTGAGAGCATTGCCAGAATTGTTGCGCAGTATGACATAGAGGGCGTATCTATGGATATCTCCGATAATGTGAAACTAAGGCTGTATGATGAGGATGGAACGGAAATCTCGACAAAAGGGCTGATTCTTAGTAAAGAAGAGGTACGGCTTAAGGTTCCGATTCTGGTTAAGAAGGTAGTGCCGGTTAATTATGCATATACCGGTACGGTAAAAGAAGGATATAAGGTTTCCAAGATTACCCATTCTATTGAAAATGTGGTGATTGCAGGTACCGCGGCAACGATAGAAGGTATACAGAGTATTGATCTGCCAGCAGAATTAATTAATATTTCAGATATCAATGCAGATACCAGTTATTCCGTAAGAATTAGTCATTATGTACCAAGTAATGTTAAGATTCTTTCGGAAGTAGTGTCAGAAGTTGTTGTGGATGTGGAACCATTAATTACTAAGGTATTCGAAATACCGACGGACAAGTTTGAATTGCTGAATGCGGATGAAAAGCTGAATTATGAGTTCACAAAGAAATCTGTATCCGTTACTTATTCCGGACTGAAAGAAGATATTGAGGCAATGGCGATATCCGGGATTGTAGCAAAAGCGGATGTTTCCGGACTGACAGCGGGAACGCGGACGGTCAAGGTTCAATTTGAGAATACGAATAACTGTACTGTTGTGGGCGAATATACGGTACCGGTTGTTGTATCAAAATAAATATAACTGTAGAAGGGAGAATTTTTACATGTCATATCAGGAGATTTACAAACAGTGGTGTGCAAACGAATATTTTGATGCGCAGACAAGAGAAGAATTAAAATCGATTGCCGGAAATGAGGCAGAGATTGAGGATCGCTTTTATCAGGATCTTGAATTTGGTACAGGCGGTCTTAGAGGCGTCATCGGAAATGGAACCAATCGGATGAATGTTTATACGGTACGTCGTGCCACACAGGGACTTGCGAATTTTATTATTAAGGAAAATGCCATGGACAGAGGTGTTGCCATTGCATTTGATTCCAGAAGAATGTCCCCAGAATTCGCAGATGAAGCAGCATTGTGTCTGAATGCGAATGGAATTAAGACATACATTTTCCCATCCTTAAGACCGACACCGGAATTATCCTTTGCGGTAAGAGAATTAGGGTGCATTGCCGGAATCGTGGTTACGGCAAGCCATAACCCTCCTGAGTATAATGGATACAAGGTATATTGGGAAGATGGTGCACAGATTACAGCTCCAAAGGATGCACAGATTATTGCGGAGGTAAAGGCAGTTACCGACTGGAATAATGTCAAGGTTATGGATAAAGAATCTGCAAGGGTTGCAGGACTTTACAATGTGATTGGTTATGACCTGGATGATAAGTACATAGCAGCATTAAAGAAGCAGATTGTTAATCCTGATGTTATTAAAGAGGTAGGAAAGGACTTAAAGATTGTTTACACGCCGCTTCATGGTACTGGAAATGTTCCTGCCAGAAGAGTTTTAAAGGAAATCGGATTTGAGAAAGTATATGTGGTTCCGGAGCAGGAAAAACCAGACTCTAACTTCTCTACCGTGGATTATCCGAATCCGGAAGATCCGAAAGCATTTGCTCTGGCATTAAAGCTTGGTAAGGAAGTGGATGCAGACCTTGTTCTTGCAACAGACCCGGATGCAGACCGTCTTGGTGTATATGCCAAGGATTCCAAAACAGGAGAGTATATGTCCTTTACCGGTAACATGTCCGGCATGCTGATTGCAGAATATCTGCTTTCACAGAAAAAGGAAAAAGGACTGATTCCTGCAAATGGTGCTTTGGTTAAGACGATTGTTTCAACTAACATGGCAGATGCGATTGCAAAGGAATATAATATTAAACTCATTGAAGTTCTTACAGGATTTAAGTTCATTGGTGAGCAGATTAAGCTCTTTGAACAGACCGGTTCCAATGAATACTGCTTTGGATTTGAGGAGAGCTATGGATGCCTTGTTGGTACCCATGCAAGAGATAAGGATGCTATTGTTGCAGTAATGGCACTTTGTGAAGCAGCAGCATATTATAAATCCAAGGGCATTACCTTGTGGGATCAGATGCTTAATATCTATGAGAAATATGGCTACTATAAGGAAGGCTTAAAGTCCATTACCCTAAAGGGTGTTGAAGGAGTAGCAAAGATTCAGGAGATGCTGAATCAGTTAAGAGCCAACCCACCAAAGGAATTAGGCAGCTATAAGGTGATTTCTGCAAGAGATTACAAGAAAGATGAAATCGTGGATATGGCAACCGGCAAGATTACTCCAACCGGACTTCCAAGTTCCAATGTACTTTACTATGAACTGGATAATGATGCATGGTGCTGTGCAAGACCATCCGGAACTGAGCCGAAGATTAAGTTCTACATGGGTGTTAAGGGTGAAAGCTTCGAGGATGCAAATGCAAAACTGGCAGAGCTGACAGATGCAGTTATGAAGGTAGTAGGTCAGTAAAAATCTTAAAATGAAATAATGAAGGAAGCTGTGATGCCGTTGGAGTTGCAGCTTTCTTTTTTTGAAAAACATATTTTTCACACAAAAAGAACACAATTACGACACAAACTCTTGTTAAGATACAGTTAACAATCAAGGAAGGGAGTTTTTGGTATGTTTGAGAATGATGAACATAATTATAATGGAATTATAGGAAATAGCGAAAAAGTAGCAGAAGAAGCTGAATGTGAAAAAGAAACGATAAATGAAGGGATTTATAAGGCAGCCGATGAGACAGTAAATGAAACGGTGAATGAAAAAGTAAATGAAACAGTGAATGAAATAGTGAACGAAACTGCAACGGAACCCGCCAAGAAAAAAGGTTTTAAGGGAGTATTAAAGTTTGTGGGAATGGCAGCAGCATTTGGACTGGTTGCGGGAAGCGTGTTTTTTGGTGTGAATTATGCAGCAAATAAGGCATTTGGAACAAGCACACCATCTCCAAGCGACATCCTTAAGGAAACGACAGGAATTGTTGTAAACAAGACCGATACGGCAGCAACAAGCGGACAGGTGATGGTAATGGATGTTTCGGGCGTGATTGATAATGCAATGCCTTCTGCAGTTTCCATTACGGGAACCGTAACAACAACGTATCAGTTTAATCCATTTTTTGGAAATGCCTACGAAACGGAAAATCCGGTATCCGGTTCTGGTGTCATCATCGGCCAGAACGGAACAGAACTGTTAATTGTTACGAATGCACATGTTGTTGAGGATGTAAATGACATAAAGGTTACCTTTATTAATGGGGCCACGGCAGGTGCGGTTGTGAAGGGAGCCAAAACCAACCGGGATATTGCAGTAATTGCTGTCAGTTTAAAGGATCTTTCAACAGAGACATTATCCAGTATTTCCATTGTGGAGATTGGAGATTCTGATGCATTGAAGATGGGACAGCCGGTCATTGCAATCGGAAATGCCCTGGGAGAAGGACAGTCTTCAACAGTTGGCTGGATTAGTGCATTAGGACGGACTATTGTTATTAATGGAAATGAATATGAGAATATGATTATGACGGATGCGGCAATTAATCCGGGTAACAGCGGCGGTGCACTCTTAAATACGGAAGGACAACTGGTTGGCATTAATTCGGCAAAGTATTCCGATGAGAAGGTTGAAGGAATGGGTTATGCAATACCGATTTCTTCTGTGGCAGATATCATTAATGATTTGATGAACCGACAGGTGCGAAGCAAAGTGGATGAAGAAAAGATTGGTTATCTGGGAATTTCCGGAATGGATATTTCAAAGAGTATCAGTCAGGCATATGGATGGCCGGAAGGTCTTCTGATTACCACGATTGGTGATGACAGTCCTGCAGCAAAGGCTGGGCTCTTAAAGAATGATATTCTGTCAGGTTTTGATGGGGAGGATGTTACTTCGCTGGAACAGCTGAGAACATTAATGGAGTATTATGCATCCGGTGAAACCATAAAAGTGGATTACTCAAGACTAGAGCCTGGAGAATATGTGGCAAAAAGAGTAGAGGTTACACTGGGTAACCGAAATGCAGGTAAATAAGCTTCCCCTCTCTTTTTTATAAATGGAGACCGTCTTAAATTTTTATTAAGAGACGGTCTCTTTTCTTTACTTTGACCGTCAAACAGTATATAATCTTAACATGCAGCTTAACGGAGGTAGAAAAAATGTCTGAAATGGATAAGAAGAATCCTGATGTTGATGAAAATGAGGATGAATATGAAAAGGTTTGTTATATCTGCAGGAGACCCGAGAGCAGATGCGGTAAATTAATCAGCCTTCCGGGAAACATGGATGTATGTGCAGACTGCATGCAGCGGTCTTTTGATTCCATTAATAATGTTAACATGGATGATTTGATAAAAAATACAAATATACCGGGAATCAGTTTTCTGAATCTGGGGGATTTGAATCGTGAAATTCCACAGAGCCAGAAAATAAAGAAGAAAAAGAAGGAAGATAAGGAAAAACTGCCGGAACTTACTTTAAAGGATATCCCGGCACCCCATAAGATTAAAGAACGTCTGGATGAGTATGTCATCGGACAGGAACATGCAAAGAAGGTTATTTCGGTTGGCGTGTATAACCATTATAAGCGGATTCTTGGGGAAAAGGATGAGGTTGAAATTGAAAAGTCCAACATGCTAATGATTGGACCAACCGGAAGCGGAAAGACTTATCTGGTTAAAACGCTTGCCAAGCTTCTCAACGTACCACTTGCCATTGCGGATGCCACATCTCTGACAGAAGCCGGCTATATTGGTGATGATATTGAATCTGTTGTTTCAAAACTTCTGGCAGAGGCAGATAATGATGTGGACCGGGCAGAGCAGGGAATTATCTTTATTGATGAAATAGACAAGCTTGCAAGAAAGAAGAATGCTACTACCAGGGATGTAAATGGGGAATCGGTACAGCAGGGACTATTAAAGCTTCTGGAAGGAAGCGTTGTGGAAGTCCCGGTCGGGTCAAGCAGTAAAAATGCCATGGTTCCGATGGTGCCGGTAAACACGCAGAATATTCTGTTTATCTGCGGAGGCGCTTTCCCGGATTTGGAAGATGTAATCAAATCACGGTTAAGCAGGACAACCTCCATGGGATTTCTTGCGGACTTAAAGGATAAATTTGATAATGAGGACTTGCTGGAACAGGTAACCTCTGAAGATTTGCGTGAATTTGGACTTATACCGGAATTTATCGGAAGACTTCCAATTGTCTTTACTTTAAGTAAGATGACAAAAGAAATGCTGGTAGCAGTATTAAAAGAACCACGTAATGCAATTCTTAAGCAGTATAAAAAGCTTCTGGCGATGGACGAAGTAGAACTGATTTTTGAAGATTCTGCGCTGGAGGCAATCGCAGAGAAAGCATTGGAGAAAAAGACCGGAGCAAGAGCACTTCGTGCGATCCTTGAGGAATTCATGCTGGATATCATGTATGAAATACCAAAGGATTCAGATATTGGAAGGGTTACCATTACACGGGAATACATTGAGAAAAAGGGCGGGCCTCAGATTGAAATGAGAGGATGTTAGCAAATTGGAACCTAAGGTCATATTATGAATTAAAATGACTTTATGGTGGTGCGCAGGATGGATAATGGATTGCAGGAAAATTGCCGTGAATTCATAAACTCGGAGGATTCTGTGGATATTATAGTGCGATACAGAAATATTGGCAGTGTTTTGGAAAGCTATCCTGACATATGTTACCAGATTATCAATGATAACTGGGCAGTACTGTATCCGGATATTCGCATGATTCCACCGCTTGGAATCAGGGATTATGACTATTATCCCATTCCGAAACTGTATGGACTGATGGAACAGTCCAGTATGATTGCAAGTGGCATTGTATCAGTAAAAAATCGAAATACATTAAATCTGACGGGTAGAAACGTAATCATTGGATTTGTGGATACCGGGATTGATTATCTGCACGAAGCGTTTCGCGATGCGGCGGGCAGGACAAGAATTTATTCCATCTGGGATCAGACCGATGATAGTGGTGTGCTCCCGGATGGTTTTTTAATGGGAAGCGAATATACGCAGGAACAGATTAATGAGGCTCTTCAAAGTGAAAATCCCTATTTGGTTGTCCCGGAAGTAGATGAGCCGGGAGGACATGGTACATTTATGGCAGGGATTGCGGCCGGAAGTGATCTGGGTACTGATTTTACCGGAGCAGCACCGGACAGCTCCATTATCATGGTAAAGCTGCGTAAG
>CAMEUH010000049.1 GCA_945938055.1 uncultured Eubacteriaceae bacterium
TCCATATACTTACAAGCTCTAGCCCATGTTGCCCATCCCCAACATTTAAAATCAAATCCTCAGATGTAATTCTTACTTCCTCTACCGGAACCGAAACAATAAAGTTACAGTATGCAGTCAATCCACCATCTTCCGTCTTCGCCACAACTGCAGCACTTCCCGGTGCAACAAATGTTACTTTACCACTCTGGTCAACCGTTAACACGCTTTCATTTGTAGAAGACCAGATTACCTTCCGATTCACACCATCTTCAATACCTGTATCATTTTCCGGATAAACAGTTGCAATAAGCACATATTCCGGAATTACGTTCATGTTGACGGTAACACTTGTTTCACTTAAGGAAATACCGGTTACTGCCTCACGAACATTTACGGTACAGGTTGCATATTTTGTTCCATCTGCAACCGATACAACCGTTATGGTTGCAATACCACCTTTATTTGCAGTAATGGTTGCTTCATACTGTGTAGCATTGGAATTATCCACGGTAACCACTTCACTATTCGAAGATACCCAGACTACATTTTTATTATATGCCGTATTCGGTCCTACCGTAACACGAAGCGTTGCTGTTTCTCCCACATTCATATTCAGAACATCCGGCGAAATCGTAATATCCGATACCGGTGTTTTTACCGTAATGGTACAGGTTGCCGACTTTACCATTCCATTAAGCTCCATGGTTGCAGTTACCGTATAGGAACCTTCCGTCACACCTGTTACGGTTAATACTTTTGGATTATCCTCATTCACCATTCCAATCAGACCACCAGAAGCACTTTCTGCCGGAACTCCGTCAATGGCAAAGGTAATGGTTGCACCCTCTGCACTTCCAATCGCTTTCAAGTCAAAGTTTTCACCAACCTGTATTGATTGTGCCGTAGTACTCAGCATAAAGGTATCTACAACATTGATGGTTGCCGTAATCGTCTCAGAAAACAAACCATTTTGAACAACCGCCGTAATCGTCGTGGTTCCTCTTGCTTTTGCCGTAATATATCCTTCACTGGTAACCGATGCAACCGCCGGTGATGACGATGTAAAGGTAACCGTGGAGTCAGATGTTGCATTCGTGGAAAGCTGGTAAAAATCCCCCACATTCAGGTTCTGTACCAGAGTCTGTGTTCCGGAGCCATTCTCCATCCAGACAAACGGAATGGTCACATCAATGGAATCATAGGATTTGACCTCATTAGTCAAATCTCCCGGTTTATATACCATGAAATTGCCAGTACTATCTTTGATACCGGCAGTAATGGTTGCATATCCTGCACCAACCGGAGTCAGGACACTCTTATCCATAATGGCAACCGATTCATTCGTTGATGCATATGATACCCCGGCAGAGTCGGAAGTATCAATATTGGATCCGATTGTCTGCGGTCCGTAATTTGCCGCAGGAAGACTATATGTATCATCCGAGAAACGGACTGCACCATAAATTTTCGCATTATGGTACAAGCCATCAATTAATGTCTGTGAATCAGTATCCAGACCGGATTCAGGCCGAATGTAGACATCTGCCACACCACCCTTATCTACCTGGATGTATGCCCGTTCAAAGTTTTCCTTATTCCAGGAAACAACATGATTATTCATCGTCACATAGATAGGATCTTCCACATAGGTATTGGCATTAAAATTCAGCTTAATACCGGGATTATAGACTCTTCCCTCTTCATAGGCATCTGCCGGATCAAACTGTGTCTTGAATTTACAGGTAAAAGAAGATAAAAATCCAACCTCAATGAACTGGTAATCTGCCTCATTTCCAGGAACAAAAACATCCGATGTTACTTTTCCATCTTCATCTACCTTATAATAAAATTTCGCTGTTACCTGCGTACGTCCGGCCTTAATTGCCTTTGCGGATATGTTTTGTCCAATGGCAGTACTGCTGAATACACCAAGAGCGGGATCTTCCGCAAGACCGATAACCTGATTGTTTCCGGTTGTCCAGACCAGATTGGTCTGTGCAAGAACATCCGGATCCCCTGCATAATCCGGAATGGAAACTGTAGCAGACAAGGTTATCAAATCTTCTGAACTGAGGTGAAACTCACCGGAATTAATCAGATTCACAACCGGCTCATTACTTGCCATGACATATGCCATCAATGCTCCGGAAGCGCCCAGAATGACCACACCGCACACGATATATTTCCAGATTTTCTTTATTATTTCCATACAGAACTTCCTCCTGTAACTACTATCATTAAAAGGACAGAATGCACCTTAATCATTTTTTATATCGGCAAATCGTTTCCGGGACTTTATAGCCAGTACCAAAAAAATCAGAATTGAACACAGAGAAATGATTTCTGCAACATGCCAGTACCATATTCCTGCATAACGAATCAAAACCGTTCCCTCATAATTGGCCGGAATCATGACTTCCAAAACAGCATTTTCATCTTTACCAAGTTCCAAATGATTTCCCGACTCATCAATTGCTTCATACCCACGATAAGCCAGTAACGGAACCCTGACTTTTCCCGGAATATTTTTTCCTTCCCGGATATGAAAACGGACATTTGTATAGTTCTTTTCATATTCCGACATGGTCAGATTTTGTGTCAGGAATGGCTCATATTCATTGAGCAACCCCTGGTCTGTCTCAGAAGGAAGATATTCATTCAGAGAACAGGATCCTTTTTCCGCAAAACAGGTGGCATCATATACATACATTCCCTTACTGGTGTTCAAACGATCATAAAGCATATATCCAGCAGTAATCACATTGGTTAAAATGAGTACCGAAAAAATCATTCGATATCGTAACGGTTCCAGCTGGTCTCTTCCAATGGCAAGAACACATCCAAGCAGCAAGGTTAAAATCATGGTTCCAACAGACATCATCCGCCAAGGAAACTGCAGATTATAAACCAGACTGCCAAAATTCCTGCATAGGCTGTCCCACGGGAACAAATTGGTTGACATCACAAGTGCAAGCATTCCGCCAAAACTCATGAGTGCTGCCGTTTTAAAGAAACGATGCTTTTTTATTCTTTGATAAGACCCAAGGAACAGATAAAGGAATAGCAAAAGTCCCAAAAGCAATGGGATTCCAACAGTTGTTCCCATTTCTTCATACATGCCAAGCACCTTGTAGTCTTCTACCGCATGACCATACGCCATGCCGCTTCCATTGACAAACAGATTAAACAGCTGTGCCGGATAAATTCCATTCCCCTGAATCTGTCTGGTCTGAACCGAACCGTGATCCGCAATCAGGACACCGCCCTGTATCATGTAATCCAGGAAAGGAACCAGATAAAAAGCATTCAAAAGAACCGTTGCCACGAAAAACTTTACCAGCTCCAGCAAAGTTTCTTTCCGTAATACCCTTTTGATTAATATAAGACATATGATGACCGATACCGCCGCTGCGATTTCACAGCTTAACAGATGGGTCTGAATCAGTCCCGTATATCCTGCCACCAGCAGAATCCAGATTTTCTTATATGCCTTGTCGTGAATGTCTGTTGTAAAAAGCTGATACAGTCCACTTGCGATTAACGGCCAGAAAATCATGGCGCAGTATTCGCCCACGGCACTTCTTACATAGATATTCGTCAGGCGGTATGGTGCCAGGACATATGCCATACAGCAAATCATGGCAATTTTCTTATCCTTAATGATTCCAAGCATTGCACGATAGGCAATCACTGCCGTCACCGTATTAACGCAAAAGGCAAAAATCTTGTATGCGGTCTGAAGCGGAAAGCCGCATAACCGTAGAACTGCCGGAAGATACAACAGCGCTTCTCCATAAAAAATGGAACTGGCATAGCCATATCCACGGAACTGAAAAGGATGAATTCTCACCGGAAATTGTCCGGAAAGCAGACCATCTTTGATTCCCTCTATTCTGAGGAGATGGAATACAATATCATCGCCTTCTGTAAGAAACGTGGTAAAAAGCGGATAAGATGCAAATAAAATGATACATCCAAGAAATAATTTTTCATGCAGGGACTCCTGCCGTATTTTTCCATGAATGGCAAGCCACACAATCCATGCAATCACATTAATCAGCATCAAAAAGAAAACACACTTAAGAAATGCATAAATTCTTCCGCCAAGTGTTTCATGAACGGTGATGCTTTGAATCAGAAAGCTTTCTGTTCCATCATAGAGCACCGAAACTGCAAATCCACGCACTCCTTTATTCACCCAGATGGTAAATTTCTGGTTGTCAAGCAACGGATTCAGTACGAAATCATCTTTCAAGACACTATTATAATTCTGGTTGTTACCGGAAATGACAATCCGGTTATTCAGACAATCTGTCTGATAATGAATTGTAATATCGTACACACCACTCTTTATGTCAAATGACGGGCCATATACAAAATACCCTTCTGTTCCAAGCGTATTGTCTGTGTATACTCCTTTTCCGTCAAGAATTTTTCCATTTACATATGCCATATCGGAGTATGGAATCTCATACTCTTTTAAAGGAAGAAAACACTGCACCACAAAAAATAATGCAATCAGAAATTCAACCAGGCATGCAACACGAACATATTTGTTTCCAAACAATTCTTTCATAATTTCCCCTTAAATCAATGTTTCAATAGAATGAAAGAAAGAGGCTACTGCTTTCTTATTACGAAACATAGAGCAATAGCCTCTCCTCATTGGGCAAAACTCTTTACCCGATTTCTTTTATATTATCTCTGTACACGACCTGAAGCATCGCCGCCTGCAAGTGTTTCAACTTCTTTTCTTGATACAAGGTTGAAGTCACCAGGAATTGTATGCTTAAGAGCAGATGCAGCAACACCAAACTCTAATGCATCCTTGAAGTTCTTGTCATCAAGGAAACCACAGATTGTACCACCTGCGAAGGAGTCACCACCACCAACACGGTCAACGATTGGGTGAATGCTGTATTCCTTTGAGTGATAGAATTCCTTTGTATCTCTTGAGTAGATACATGCGGACCAGCCGTTATCGGAAGCAGAATGAGAAACTCTTAAGGAGCTGATGCAGTACTCGAAATTGTAATCAGCTACCATCTGCTCGAAGATGGACTTGTAACCAGCAAGCTCTAATTCACCACTTGTTACATCTGTATTACCTGGCTTGTAACCTAATACAAGTTCAGCATCCTCTTCGTTACCGATGCATACATCAACATACTGCATAAGGTTCTTCATAACCTTCTGAGCCTTCTCGGAAGACCATAATTTCTTACGGAAGTTAAGGTCAACAGAAACCTTTACGCCATGTCTCTTAGCAGCCTTTAAAGCTTCCTCTGTTAATACAGCAGCGCTGTCAGATACAGCTGGTGTGATACCTGTAAAGTGGAACCAGTCAGCACCTTCGAAAATCTTATCAAAATCAAAGTCTGCAGCTGTAGCTGTAGAGATGGAAGAATGAGCTCTATCATAAACAACCTTAGATGGTCTCATGGAGCATCCGGACTCAAGGTAGTAGATACCAAGTCTTTCGCCACACTTTGCAACGTTCTTTGTAGAAACGCCATACTTGTTAAGAGCTGCTGTAGCGCACTCACCAATTTCATTGTTTGGAACTGCTGTAACGAATTCAGCATCATGTCCATAGTTAGCAAGTGAAACTGCAACGTTTGCTTCGCCACCACCGTAGCATACATCAAACTCGTCTGCCTGAATAAACTTCTCATGATTTGGTGTGGATAATCTTAACATGATTTCACCCATAGTAACAACTTTTGCCATTTTAAAAATCCTCCATTATTATATATGTTTTTTAATTATTTCTGTACTAAGTGACAAGCAAATCCGCCGAATTCACCCTTGAAGTAGATTGCCTTAAGGTTACCCTTAGCATCATACTTTGCTGTATCCTGATCGAATTCACAGCCTCTTCTCTCTAAGTGATAGATTGCTCTGTTGATGTAATTCGTAGCAACAGCAATATGTCCGTTCTTTCCAAGGTAAGGATTCTTCATAATTTCAAGACCTGTACCAGCGAAAATGGAGCTGTTTCCAACCTTCTTTTCAAAGCCAAACATCTTGGAGAAAGAATCAGCAACATCTGTAGCATCCTTCTCATCTACACAGTTGATACCAACATGCTTTACTTCAAAGCCTAACATGGTTTCAACTGCCTGCTTTGTAAGGTTCTTGATTCCTTCGAAATCACCGGCATTTACCATATCTTTATTAACCATCCAGCTGCCGCCGCATGCAATAATCTTGCCAAAATCAAGATAAGTAGTAAGGTTCTTTGCATTAATTCCGCCTGTTGGCATGAACTTCATGTTTGTATATGGAGCTGCCATGGACTTAATCATGTTAAGACCACCGGCTGCTTCTGCAGGGAAGAATTTAACAACTTCAAGACCTAATTCAATTGCCTGCTCCACGTCACTTGGATTTGCTGTACCAGGTGTTACAGGAATACCCTTGTCCACACAGTACTTAACAACCTTTGGATTAAGACCTGGGCTTACGATAAACTTAGCGCCGGCATTAACAGCACGGTCAACCTGCTCTGTTGTAAGTACAGTACCTGCACCAACTAACATCTCAGGAAACTTGGAAGCCATAACACGAATGGATTCCTCAGCTGCTGCTGTACGGAATGTAACTTCTGCACATGGAAGTCCGCCTTCAACCAATGCCTTTGCAAGAGGCTCTGCATCTTCTACCTTATCAAGGGCGATAACAGGAACAATACCAATCTTGCTGATTTCTTCTAATACTTTGTTCATTTTATATTCTCCTTTTTAATAATAAGAATTGTAAACTATCATTATTATAAATTTCCGGCAGATATTTGTCAACGAAAGAAACCTTGTAAAACGCATAATCTGTCAAAATCTTCCTCTTCAATCTTACAGCGTTACACCCTGCTTAAAGATTGCAAAATCATGAAAACCGCTGATTTCCGCCTTAACCTTCTTACCGGAAGCAACGGAAAGGACATAGTCAAACATCTTCTGCGTCATTTCTTCCATGGTTGCATCCTCTACCAGTTCACCTGCATTAAAATCAATCCAGTTATTCTTCTTGCCATTCAGCTGGGAATTCGTGGAAATCTTAACCGTCGGAACGGGTGAAGCATATGGTGTTCCGCGTCCGGTTGTAAATAATACAATATGGGCTCCGGCAGAAGCAAGTGCTGTTGCCGCAACAAGGTCATTTCCCGGTGCACTCAAAAGATTCAGTCCCTTTGTGCAGACCTTCTCACCATACTTAAGAACACCTTTAACCATGGCTGAACCGGACTTCTGTGTACATCCAAGTGACTTATCTTCCAATGTGGAAATACCACCCTTTTTATTTCCCGGTGACGGATTCTCATAAATAACCGCATCATGGCTCTTGAAATAATTCTTAAAATCATTAATCAGACTTACAGTCTTATCAAACAATTCTTCATTGGCACAACGATCCATCAGAAGTGTTTCTGCACCGAACATTTCCGGAACTTCTGTAAGAATGGTGGTACCACCCTTGGAAATCAGCATGTCTGAGAAAGAACCAACCAGTGGATTTGCAGTAATACCGGACAATCCGTCAGAGCCGCCACACTTAAGACCGATTACAAGTTCCTTCGCATTAACAGGCTCTCTTGTAAAGCCATTTGCAAAATTCATCAGTGCATCAAGCTGTTTTAAGGATTCTTCGATTTCATCCTCATATTCCTGGCTGACAACAAACTTAATACGATTCGGATCATATTCACCAATATAATCCATCATGACCGGAATATTGCTGTTCTCACATCCAAGTCCGAGTACCAGTACCGCACCGGCATTTGGATGATTAATCAGGTCTGCAAGAATGGTTCTTGTATTTTCCTGGTCATTATCCATCTGGGAACATCCATAAGGATGAGTAAATGCAATAACATCCTCTACATTTGGATACTTCTTCAACAATTCCTTAGCTCTTGCCTCAATTGCCTTGGCAACAGAGTTTACACAGCCAACCGTCGGAATAATCCATACTTCGTTACGTACACCATACTTACCGTTTCCACGAACATAGCCGTCAAAATAAGCTTCTTCTGTCGGCTTTACATCCACTCCGGTCGGATGATAGGTATATTCCAGCAAATCGCCCAGCGCAGTCTTAACATTGTGGGTATGAATCCATGCACCTACTTCAATGTCCTCCTGTGCATTTCCGATACGGAAACCATATTTTACAACCGGTTCGCCCTTTTTAATCGGCTTGATTGCAAATTTGTGTCCCTGTGGAATATCTTCAACCGTTGTAACGGTTGTGCCGGCAACATTAAGAGATTCGCCTTTGGCAATCGGCCTTAACGCAACAGCCACATTGTCATTGCCATTAATCTTAATTATATCCTGCATCTTATCTCCATTCCGCATTCTAAACGCAGGCAGTAAATGTTACCTGCGCACGAATGCTATTTCTTCATAAATAAATTACTTTGTCAACTCTTCAACGACTGCTCTCATGCCCTTTGCACGAATATCGGTAATATAACCTGCAATCGCATCAACAAGACCATCAATCTTTGTCAGGTCTTCGCCACCAAAGAACTTGGTATGGCTTAAGTAGCTTTCTGCGAATTCCTTAGGTGCCTTTACTGAATTCTCCTTGAAGAAATCAAGAACAGCCTGGTCATCACGAATGAAATATTCTTCACCATTTCTGTCACCAACAAGGCATCTTCCTCCATTTACTTCGCCTTCCTTCTGTGTGGAATAGAAGCTCATAAGTGCTGCAATGGAGAATGTTAAATACTTTGGAAGCTTGTTAAACTTCTTAACATATCCAAGGAAGGATGGCAGACATCTTGCTTCCCACTTGGAAACAGAATTCAATGAAATATCCAGTAACTTGTGCTTAATATACGGATTCTGGAATCTTTCAATTACTGCATTTGCAAATTCCTTACACTCTTCTTCCGGTAAAGATAAGGTAGGAATTACTTCGTCAAACAAGGTTTCTTCCATATATTTACGAATTACCGCATCATCCATGGACTGCTTTACAAGATCGTTTCCTGCAAGGAAAGATGCCAGTACGAAAGAAGTATGGGAACCATTTAAGATTCTTACCTTTCTTTCCTTATATGGATGGTGGTCTTCTGTAAATGTTACCGGAACACCTGCTTCTTCAAACGGAAGTTCCTTCTTAAGAGCATCCAGTGTAATATTCTTATCTGCTTCAATAACCCACAGACCAAAAAGCTCTGCTGTATCAATCAGCTGATCTTCATAACCAAATTCTTCACAAAGTGCAGCTGCCTCATCTCTTGGATAACCAGGAACGATACGGTCAACCAGTGTCGGGCAGAAAGAACATGCCGTATCAACCCAGTTCTTGAAACCATCCTCAAGACCCCATAATTCGATAAACTGCATAATGCACTTCTTCAGTTCAATACCATTATCTGCGATTAACTCACATGGAATAAGGATTAATCCCTTGTCAGCAGCGCCGTTAAACTTCTTATATCTTTCGAAAAGAAGCTTTGTCAGCTTGCCAGGATAAGTCTTTGGAGGACATGCATCGAAACGGTCTGTTTCATCAAAAACAATACCAGCCTCTGTTGTATTAGAAACGATAAATCTTAAAGTCTCACATGTACCGTATTCAACATACTTGTCATAATCATCAATTGCAGCAACTGCATCAACAACCGATGTGATTACTCTTGTAACCTTCTTTGGTTCACCATTCTCAACACCTCTTAACTGAAGTGTATACTGGCATTCCTGCTCATGGAACCGATCAAGATTACCAAATTCAATTGGCTTAACAATAACAACACCGCCATTGAAATCTGTCTTTTCGTTTGTTACATCAAACATGTAATCAACGAAAGCACGAAGGAAATTACCTTCACCAAACTGAAGAACCTTAACTGGTCTGTCTACAGCTTTTGTAATTGATTTGTTTAATCTCTGCATTTTTTTGTCTCCTTAAATATATTTTAGGGTCTTGCCCTTATTTTACCTTATGTAAATACCGGTGTTTCAAACCATTCGATTCTCTTCCCTGTCGGTATCTGCATTGTAAGAGCTTACATGATTTCTTAAAGAAAAAGTAAATGTAAGCGCTTACATTTATTATTTTATAGTGAAATTAACCATATGTCAATGTATATTTGCATTGTTTTTATAAAAAACCTACTTGTATTATTGATTTTACCATTGTATAATGAATTTATCAATATGTAAGTGCTTACATTTTGTGCAGATTACAGGAGGCTACCCATGAATATATATGACGTTTCCAAGAAAGCAGGCGTATCCATCGCTACTGTTTCCCGGGTACTTAATGGAAATAATAATGTTAGTGAAAAGACCAGACAGCGCGTACTTTCCGTCATGGATGAACTGGGTTACACGCCAAACGTATTTGCACGTGGGCTCGGTCTTAATACCATGAAGACCATCGGCATCATGTGCACGGATTCTTCCGACGTCTATCTTGCCAATGCTGTCTACTATCTGGAACAGGAGCTTCGCGCTAACGATTATGATTCTATTCTCTGCTGTACCGGTACCAGAAATTCTACCAAGAAGAAATACATGGAGCTTCTGATTTCCAAACGTGTGGATGGCATTATTCTGGTCGGTTCCAAGTTTCTGGATACCCACATGGAAGAAAATGCTTATATCATCGATGCCGCAAAAAGTCTTCCCATCATGCTGGTAAACTGCCATCTTGATGGTGAAAACATTTATTCCGCGCAATGCGATGATGAGACCGCCGTTTTCTCCGTTACGGATTCTTTGATAAAAAGCGGCAGAAATAAAATTGTCTATTTATATACCAGCACTTCCCAGAGCGGATTAAAAAAGCTTTCCGGCTATGAGAAGGCACTGGACTTAAACCATATCCCTGCAAGAACCGAGTTCATGCAGCTTTGTCACAAAGACATTCTTCGGGCCAAGGAATATCTGAACAGTCTCCACGCCAGAGGCATTTCTTTTGATGCCGTTGTGACATCAGATGACTCTCTTGCCGTGGGAGCATTAAAATTTGCCTACGAAAATCACATTCGTGTCCCGGATGAATTAAATATTGTCGGCTATAATGATTCCATTCTGGCACGCTGTACCGAACCGGAGCTTACTTCCATCGATAGCAAGGTTGAAGCACTCTGCTCTACCACTGTCAATACATTAATGGGTGTGTTCGCCGAAAAGCACGTTCCTTCCAAAACACTCATTCAGGCAGAACTCATTGTACGCGGAACCACCAGGTTATAATACCTTGCACGCATGTAATATTTCCATCCATGCTCCCACTATTCCCATCGAAAAGTCTTAACTGAAACTACTGTACAAATCAGTGTAATACCCACCAGCAGCATAACTATTTTCCATACATTTTCTATTTCTGCTCCCATGGAAACCGCTTTCATAAGCTTAATTCCCTGTGTTAACGGCAACACACCCGTAGCCTTCTGTAATCCACTTGGAAACAGTTCATACGGAATGGTTGCACCGGATAAAAACAACATAGGAAAATACACAAGGGTAGTAACCGCATTTACTGATTTAACTGTCCTGCATAAACTTGCCATCAATAGTCCAATGCTAAACATAGACACCAGCGTCAATAACCAGGAGCCCATAAATGCCAAAACATTTCCCTGCATTTTATATCCCAGAAATACAACTGAAACGAAAGCCACAGATACAGCAGACAAAAGTGCCGTCACCCCACAGCATAACATATCACTGCCTAAAATCCACATAGGACTGCATGGTGTGGTAAAGAAATGTTTCAATATTTTCTTATCACGATAGTCGGCAATCGTAAGCGGGATCCCCATAAATGCCGATGCACAGATGCCCACCGCTATCAATGAAGCAAAAGAACTATCCAGATAAGTAAATCCAGCTCCTGCCTGTTTGGAGCCCGCAATCATATTAATCAATATCAAAACTCCTACCGGCATTGCCACACCAAAAGTAAGCATATCACTGGAACGCAGTGCTAATTTCTGTTCAATCATGTATAATTTCAAAAATCGTTTCATTGTGTAACCTCCTCTCCCATATACCAAAGATATGCTTCTTCTAAGTTTTCATAGGGACTGTTTTCAATCACATTTTTTACCGTCCCTTCCGTAACCTTGCTGCCATCTTTGATTAGAACAATCCGATCACACAAGCTTTCTGCTTCTTCCATATAGTGTGTGGTCAGAAAAATTGTAGTACCCTTCTTTTTTAGTTCTTTTAAATGTCGCCATACTTCTCTTCGTGCTGCCGTATCCAGTCCTGTTGTCAACTCATCCAAAAACACGATTTCCGGTTTGTTGATAAGTGCCAATGCAACAGATAATCTTTGTCTTTCTCCTCCAGACAGCTTGTTTACCTGTGACTTTTCAAACTTTTCCAATGAGAAAAACTGCAACAACCTATGGTAATCCTCCGGTTTCTTATATAAAGCTGACATTTCTTTACAAAGTTCATCCACCCGAATATTGTTTTGATAGTTGGATGATTGCAATTGCACGCCTACCCGCTCAAATATTGCCTTACGATTTGTGCGTGGGTCCAGTCCAAATATGGTTCCGGTACCGCAATCCGGCTTCTTCAGTCCAAGAAGCAAGTCAATCGTTGTACTTTTCCCTGCCCCGTTATGTCCTAAAAGTCCAAAAACCTCACCTTCCTCTACATGGAAGGTGATTCCATCTACAACTACTCTTCCGTTAAATGACTTTGTTAAGTCTTTTACTTCAATACATGCATTCATACATAGCCTCCTTTTTGTTATACGGCTATGCTATACCCTCCCCCTAAGGGACGAGTCAAGAAGCAATTATTTCTGCATTGAAATTTTCTGAGATTTGCTGCATCATACGTCTTATTGCTTTAGTTGTGTGTACTCTTTCTCTGATACTGCCTCACACCACTCATTGGAACAATCCACACCCGGCACCTCAATTGCCAGATGCGAAAACCACTCATCAGGAGCCGCTCCATGCCAGTGCTTTACCTCTGCCGGAATACTGATG
>CAMEUH010000050.1 GCA_945938055.1 uncultured Eubacteriaceae bacterium
GCACACACCTTGTCATTGGAACAAATTTCCTGTTTCAGCCATGCAAATTCTTCTTCCGACACACGATGGACTTCATTGGGATGAATTCCCAGTGCCGCGTAGATAAAATCATGTGTTCTGCTAAGCTCTACTGTCCTGTGACAGGAAGCAATGTCCGAAGCCACATTTACAACAGTATCAATTCCATTTTCCAAAAGACTTCCCAGGATTTCTTCCCGATCCTCATCAAACTTTTCATCATCATAATGGGCATGTGTTTCAAATATCATTTCTCTTTCCAATCCTTCCCCGTACTACTACATAACATATTACATGGATTGCAAATGTCACAAACCACGAAATTGCATAGGATAAATATAACACCTCAAGTGTATGTCTCTCCTGAAAAACAGTCTGAATCCAAAGAATCCTGAATGCGCAGGCTCCAAGTAATGACACAATCATCGGCATGACCGAATATCCAAGTCCCCTCAAGGTACCTACCATGGTATCCATGAGCCCACACAGAAAATATGGAAGACATATGTATGTCATTCGAAGGATTCCATAGGAGATTACCTGGGCATCATTACTGTAAATATGTAAAAGCGGTTTTCCAAGAAGATAGAATCCCGTACCAAGGCCGCCTCCCACAACCGTAACCAGGAAAAGACACCATCCCAGCACTTTATTGATTCTGTCATATTTTCCTCCGCCATAATTCTGGCTGGTAAAGCTCAATGCCGTATGATGAAATGCATTCATGGAAACATATACAAATCCTTCCAGATTCGCCGCCGCCGCGTTTCCTGCCATGACAACCGAACCAAAGGAATTAATGGAAGACTGAATGATGACATTGGATAACGAAAACAACGTTCCCTGAATTCCTGCCGGAAGTCCATACCTTAACATTTCCAAAAACTTATTTTTCTTTATGGAAAGCTTTGTCACATCCAGATGACAGGCACCCTCCATTCCAATCAGACATTTTGTTACCAGTATTGCAGAAACTGCCTGTGAAATAATCGTTGCCAGTGCAACTCCAGCAACTCCCATGTCAAAGACAATAACAAAAATAAGATTCAGTACGACATTCAAAATTCCTGCCGTCACCAGATAATAAAGTGGCCTTCTGGTATCTCCGATTGCTCTTAAAATGGCACTTCCAAAATTATACAGCAAAGTAACCGGCATCCCAAGAAAATAGATTCTAAGGTACAGCGCAGACTGGTCAATGACATTTTCCGGAGAAGCCATTAATACAAGCAAAGGCTTCACAAATACAACACCGATTCCAGCCAGGATTACTCCGCAAATCAGACTGGAAAGCACGGCAGTATGAACAGTCTCACTGACATCCTTTTCTTTTCCCGCTCCATAATACCTTGCCACAAGCACATTTGTTCCAACAGACAGACCAATAAACACATTCATCAACAGATTTACCAGCGAACCAGTAGAACCGACTGCTGCTAATGCATCACTTCCGCAATAGCGTCCCACGACAATCGTATCCACGGCATTAAATAAAAGCTGGAGAATACTGGAAAGCATAAGTGGAACCGCATACAAAATAATCTTCCCGGCAAGCGGTCCCTCACACATGTTCATTTCATATTTACCGGCATTACTTTTCATCTCTTTACTCCTGCCCTGCATTAAACAGGCACCGCAAATGCGGTGCCATGCATATAACCTTCTGTATTTTCTTAACCAATCTCTGCACCGGCAGGCATTGTCTTTTCCGATGTCAGAAGAGAAAGATTTCCTTTCTCATCCTCCGCACAAAGCAGCATTCCCTGTGATTCAATACCTGCTATTGTTGCCGGCTTCAAATTCGTTACCACAACAACCTTTTTTCCTACCATCTCTTCTGCCGAATAATGAAGCTTAATTCCGGAAACAATCTGTCTTACCTCGCTTCCGATTTTAACCTTGGAGCAAAGAAGCTTCTTGGACTTCTTCACTTCCTCACACTCTAAGATTTCTCCAATCTGGAGCTGGATGGAATCGAAATCCTCTATGGTAATCTCCGGCTTTTTCTCAACATCAATGACTGTTTCCTCTTCTTTTGCCGGCTCTGCATTCTTTGCCTTTAATTCTTCAACCTTTGCCATGACTTCATTTAAATCCAGCCTTGCAAACAGAATTTCCGGTTCCTTTGTTACGGTAGTTCCTGAGACATATCCGCCAAACTGATCCAGGTTATCAAATTCTCTCTTTCCTGCATTTAACTGTGCCAGAATCTTTTCCGAGGTCTTTGGCATGAACGGCTCTAAGAGGTTTGCACCTATGGTAATTCCTTCTACCAGATTGTATAGCACGGTCTGAAGTCTTGTCTTTTTACTTTCATCCTTTGCCAGCGCCCATGGCATTGTCTCATCAATATATTTGTTACATCTTTTAAATACCGTAAAAATCTCCGTAATGGCATCCGCAACACGGAGCTCCTTCATCTTTGCTTCAACCTTACCCTTAGCTGCTGTAACCGTATCCTTCAAATCCTTGTCAACATCTGCCTGGTCTGCACAGTCCTTTGCATCCACAACCTCGCCGCCAAAATATTTGTTACTCATGGCGATGGTTCTGTTTACCAGATTACCAAGTGTATTGGCAAGCTCTGAATTCAGTCGCTCTACCAGAAGCTCCCAGGTAATGACACCATCATTTTCAAACGGCATCTCATGAAGAACAAAATAACGTACAGCGTCAATCCCAAACATATCCACAAGGTCATCCGCATAGATTACATTTCCTTTGGATTTGCTCATCTTGCCATCCCCCTGCAGAAGCCACGGATGTCCGAAAATCTGCTTTGGAAGTGGCAAATCCAATGCCATTAACATAATAGGCCAATAAATCGTATGGAATCTTAAAATATCCTTTCCAATCAGATGAAGATCTGCCGGCCAGTACTTATTGAACTTCTCGTCATGATTGCCATCCACATCATAACCAAGACCGGTAATATAGTTGCTTAATGCATCAATCCACACATACACCACATGTCTGTCATCAAAATCCACCGGAATTCCCCACTTAAAGGAGGTTCTTGATACACATAAATCCTGAAGCCCTGCTTTCAGGAAGTTATTCATCATTTCATTTTTACGGGACTCCGGCTGAATAAATTCCGGATGTTCCTCAATATACTGAATCAGTCTGTCAGAATACTTGCTCATCTTAAAGAAATAAGCTTCTTCCTTAGCCGGCTGACAAGGTCTTCCGCAATCCGGGCACTTTCCATCCACAAGCTGGGATGCCGTAAAGAAGGATTCACAAGGTGTACAGTACATTCCTTCGTACTCTCCCTTATAAATGTCACCCTTGTCATACAGCTTCTTAAAAATCTTCTGCACCTGCTTCTCATGATACTCATCCGTGGTACGAATGAACTTATCATAGGAAGTATCCATTAAATCCCAGATTCTCTTGATTTCACCGGATACATTATCCACAAATTCCTTTGGGGTGATTCCGGCTTCCTCAGCCTTTAATTCTATCTTCTGACCATGCTCATCCGTTCCGGTCTGGAAGAACACATCATAGCCCTGCTGTCTCTTAAATCTTGCAATGCTGTCTGCAAGCACGATTTCATAGGTATTTCCAATATGTGGCTTGCCGGAAGTGTATGCAATTGCTGTTGTAATATAATAAGGTTTCTTAGCCATTTTTCATTCTCCTTTTACTGCATTTCTTCACATATTTATACTGTCCTAGCATTTAGACTAACACCAAGGGAAATTTCTGTCAATAAGAACTACCCCGGATATTTTAATATTATTTTGAAATAATTTTAAAATATCTGAATATTTATGTTATAATAACAGACGGATGCCTTGTGCATATCAAAATTATGGTGGTGTATAACATGAATTCTAACTATTTGCGGCGTATTTTATGCATTTTCTTATCCGCTTTGCTCATTGCAGGATGTTGTGCCTGCAGTTTCCCGGGAAACAATCCGAAAAATGCAGATGTACATGTATATGCAACAGACTCTTTTCAGGCATTTACAGATGACCTTTTTGTAGATGAAGTAACCTCGGACAGCATAACCCTGAACTATCTTCTTGCCCATCCGGAAAATTATGGTATTGAATCCTATGACGTAACTTATGGTTCCACGGACATTTCCCTTTTGGATGATGATTCACAGACCATTCAGGCATTAAAATCCCTGAAATCTTTTAAATATCAGTCGCTCACCGAAGAGGAGCAGCTTACATATGACATTTTAAAAGACTATCTGGAGACCTATCTGGAGTATTCCGACTTATACTTATATGATAAGACCTTAAGTCCTACCATCGGTTTTAACTGCCAGCTTCCGGTTGTTCTTGCCGAATATTCCTTCCGTACAACACAGGATGTCTATGACTATGTGGAGCTTTTAAAACAAACCGATGAATATTTCCAGTTTCTCCTGGAACTTGAAAAAATGAAATCCGAAAAGGGCATTTTCATGATGGATGAAATTGCCGACATGATTATTGAACAATGTAACAATTTTACAAAAAATCCGGAAGAGAATTATCTGATTGAAATCTTTGATGGAAAAGTGGATGCCATGGAAGGCTTCTCCGCCGATGAAAAATCAAATCTGAAAGCAGAAAACAAGGCTGCCATACTGGAACATGTCATTCCGGCTTACACCCTTCTTGCAGAAGGTCTTACAACACTTAAGGGAACCGGAAAATACGACGGCGGTTTATGCAATTATCCGGACGGCGGAAAATATTATGAATACCTTGTCCGTTCCGGCACAGGTTCCAGCCGCTCCATTGAAGAAATTGAGGAACTGATTGATGATTACATGAAACTGGGTTATCGCAAGATGGGAACAGCCTTAAGAGAAAACCCAGATGTTCTGGATTCAGCTTCGGATTACTCCTTTGGTATCGATGATCCATATGACATCCTGGAAGACCTTCAAAAACGTATTCAAAAGGACTTCCCAGCACTTCCGGAAACTTCTTATACCATTAAATACGTACACAAATCCTTAGAAGATAACATGAGTCCGGCATTTTACATGACTCCGGCAATTGATGACTATTCAGAAAACTCCATTTACATTAATAACAAATCCCTTGAAGAGGGCCAGGAGCTTTATACCACACTGGCACATGAAGGTTTTCCGGGGCATTTATATCAGACCGTATACACTGCTTCCAAAAATCTTGCTCCAGTTCGTTCTATCCTGAATTTCCCGGGCTATACGGAGGGCTGGGCAACTTATGTGGAACTTTTATCCTACGAAATGGGAGCCATCGATGAAACACTGGGGTCCCTTCTTTCTGCAAACCAGCTGATTGTCCTTGGTCTATATGCAAAATGCGATATCGGTGTGAATTACCACGGCTGGACTCTGGATGATGTTTCTTCCTATGTTGAATCACTCTTTGGAGATTTAGGTGACGACGTGATGGAAGAAATATATTATTCCATGGTCTCCGAACCTGCCAATTACTTAAAATACGTTGTCGGCTGTATGGAATTCATGGAACTTCGCCAGACTGCTGAAGATACTCTCGGCGACCGCTTTGACCCGGTTGCATTTCATGATTTCATCATGACCACAGGCCCGGCTCCATTTGACATTATCCAGAACCGCATGGAAAGCTGGATGAATCAATAAGGACGATAATATAAAACCTAAAAGAATCGCCGGATAAGAATTCCTTATCCGGCGATGAAATTTTTTATCTTTCTGCAAAATCCCTAAAAATTTGCAAAATTGTTACCAGCTTATTTTCATCGCAATTTCCTTTGTACCAATTTTGAAGCCACTGTAATAAATCCATTTTTTCTCCTCCCATTAGAATCTCAACTTCCATATTTTCAAGCGATGATACCAGTACTGTATTGAACAATACTTACCATATGCATTTTAAGGATTCCAAATCACGCTGCATCCCCGTATCGTAAGATAATTCTATTTCATCTTCATTATCTGGCCAAAGTTCATCTCCTAATGTATATCCCTCTAATGTAGTAATGAGTCCATCTTCGATATATAACAAAAATCCTACTATTGGTTTTTTCTGAATCATTCCAATCACATCTCCGAAAATTATTCGTCCTTTAATAGGTTCTAATTCAATTGGATCTTTGTGTGACTCAAAATCAACAAATATCCCTACGCCACTCTCTTCTTCTGAAAGAATTTCCGAAGATTCAAATTGTATTCTCAGCTTATACAAAAATTCATCCTGACCTTCTAAAAGCATCTTCATAACTCTATCAACTAATTTTTTATGTTTCATACACCGCTCCTTAATCTATAAATGCTGTTCCAATATGAACAATACTATCTGAAAATAATACATATTTTATTGGTGCCCCAACTTCCTGTTCTTCCTTAATAATAATTAATCTAGTAAAAATTATTACTACAGCCATACCGGAAGAAATCATATGTTCTAACGCAACACTAGGTTTCACACTTTTACCATCAAACTCTTCGTCCCACGAAATGACATAACACATTTCCCCCTTTGAACTATCGTTTATAAATTTCTTGAGTTCTTCTATAGTTATGTGCTTTCCACAATAGATTATTTTTTTCTCATCTATCATTTCTAAAGTATTATGACAAAATCTACCAATAGCATCTTTTCTCTTTCTTGGATTTGATAATTCATATAACACTCTTTCTCTTTTGTTTTTTTTAATAAAATTATCTATAAACCTTTTTTCAATTAAATTCTCCATAATTCTCCCTCTTATCCTTTTGAAGAGCCAGTGTTTGAACTCATATCCTAGTAAATTAGACAGATCATAATAAATCCTCGTCAGCGAAATTACTCCAAAGGCAATTTTCTTTAATCATTACTTTGCGATGCGTACATTTTTCTTGCATCATTTAAACACATTTTATTCGCTCCGCCTACATAGGTTGGATCATTATATTGTACTTCATCATCTTCCCAACTGCAAATCGTACAAACTTCATATGTACCTGGCGGTTTTTCATGCAAAGTATAGTTGCCACAACATGGGCATTTATATCCCATGCAAGATTTAACAATTCTTTTACTCATAATATAATACTGTGCCATATTGATTCTTCCTTTGATACAACATTTACAATTTATTTTCAAATTAAAATAGCGCCCTTTTAAAACATGCTCAAGTCTGTGATTTTGACATTTAAACTGTAAGCGCACAATAAGTTAGTGCCTACCCAAACAATTACATTCCATAAGATAATTACTCTATATAGTAACGTTAGTTATAGTAATGCATAGTAACGTTAGGAGGTTAGTCATGGATCAAGTTACTAAAGTTCGTAAACAGTTAATGTCATTATTCCCTTAGGAATTCTTTATTTGTTGCCATGCCAAAAGAAAGTATTTCAAAATTAAGTGTGCAATCAAGCACTGATAGTTTTTTAAGATATAATTTGGCACAGAAAAACCTATTTGAGCAAAATCTGAACGAATGTAAATATTAATACTTTCTTCTTCATATGTTTTTGTGAGACTATCCCATAAATAATTATTCTACTACTAACCACATATTGTCGTCATCATATTTAACTATTCTTACGCTTACTTCTTCATGTAATCTATAGTTATTTCTTTCACTATATAAAGCAATAAAATCGCTACCTTTCAAAATAGTTCCTTGTGGATAATAACATTCTACTCTCCCCAGAACATTTGAACCAATTTTATATTTTGCTTTAACAGCCTCCCATTGTTTCAAAAATTTGGCTAAACAACTATACCACAATTCTTGAAATTCATTTTTTGATATTATCTTTTCGATACTTTCCTCCTCAAAAACACCTTCTGCCAGACAATTCTCAAAACATGATAAATGATATCTACCACAAGTATCCATAGATATTTGTCGAACAGCATAGTTTTCTCCATCTAATTCTATCCAATACTTATCCCCCTCATCTTGGAGATAAATATATTTCTTATCTAGCAATCTATTGTCCCACCTTTCCAAAACTGATAATTCTATTCGTTAAATCTAACGGAACTTCATTCGGAATTACAAAAACTCCATCTCTACCGCTTTTCGTGGCCAAATTTGAATGAAATTTACCGCTAATTAAGTCATTATCTAAATCTGATTTACAGCCTTTCTTAACAAATTATAACGCATTATCTCCACAGTACCAAGTACTATGAAAACAATGCGTTCTAAGGTTATTATACACTGCTGGTCTTGACTAATGTCCTGCCTAAGCCAATAAATTAGCTTAATATGTTGATGTGCTCTTATATGGTAAGAAAATAAATTTTACACTGTCTCATCATCTAATATATTAATTATACCAGTATCTGTTTTCAAAAACGCTCTCGCCCAAGTTATATCATTTTTATCAAACTCAACATCATCTTCATATAAATACTCTTCTGAGTATTCATAATTAACATACAGTTCAGATGCAAAATCTGTAATACGTTTCAGATCATATGCTTTATCCAATTTAATAGCTGCTGGATATTGAGAAAGATCATAAATTGTAATCCTTTTTTTGCATGAACAACATTCGGCGAACAAACTTGGATGATTATCCTTGTAAATAAGAAATTTATCATTTTTACAATCACATATTATTTTATACAAATATGAATAATCTCCTCCATATTCATGCTTTAGCATTTGAAAATATATATCACCTTCCACATCATTACAATAATTCTCAACATGTGTTGGTGCAATTATTTTTTTCATAATTGGTCTCCTAACTCTAATACTTAAAAATCAATTGAATAATTGAATCTGGGTCTGCAACACACATACGATTGAACGCCTCAATTTCCCTATTAAGTTCATCAATATTATCTAATCCATAATTAGAAACATAATTAGTATTATATCTCTGTCCATCAATAACATACGAAGCATCTGGTTTAGTATATTTACCATCTGGAGCATATACTCTATTTCCATTAGAATCACGTTGTACACAATTTTTTCTAATATCTGTTGCACCATTAGATGCTGCATTATCCAATTCTGTTTCAATCGCATTATTGTGCTTTACATTTCCTTTACCATGCTCTGCTCCCCAATTAGTTCTACTTGTTTCACTGCCACTCTCACCATTATTCTGGACACCATTTTCTTCAACCCCACAATTATTATGCACCAGCACATTCCCATCTGTCACATAATACGTATGTCCTTCTTCCACCTCAAGGTTATAGACCTTAACCGGTTCTTCTAACTTCTCTGTGCTGACACTGACTACGGTCTGCCCTTCACCATCACGGGTTCTTAAGACATCGCCTGCCGCAAGCTCCGATGCTGTAACCCATCCTTTTCCTTCCACATAAAATGGATGCCCGGCTGTGGTATTGATAAATGCTCCGCCTGAAGTCTCCACATGAACCAGTGTGTCCGTACAGGAAATGCTTACCGAAAGAACTTCCCGAAGCTCTGCTTCCCCGGTTTCCACGTTTTCTGACCATACCAGCTCCCCGGCTTTCACTTCCCCAATCGGCTTAAGTCCATCCTCTGCAGCTACCAGGGTTTCTCCCGTGAAGCACTGCTGGCTGATTGCATAGACCATGACCAACATCTGGACCAGCCGGACCGTGATTTCCACCGGGTCGCCTGATTCAAATGCCTTCATGATTAAGTCAAACTGGTTTCCGATGCCGAACACCACGAATACCGGCCGCAGGACCAGTCCCAGCGGGCTCTTGCAGATGTTTTCAATCACGTAGCCTACTGCGGCTCCCTTCAGCATCGCAAACAGGATGTCCCCAATGCTTCCTCCTCCCAGGATTGCCTGCTTGATTTCCATTGCCGTGTCATAAACCGTACATGCCACGTTTGCCATCGCCATGAGCTTGTGCAGGCAGACGCTGATCTGGACTCCTCCCAGTGCACTCTGGATTCCGCCCGCGGCCATAAAGTCCGCCAGTGCAAAATACCCCGTCGGGTCCGTGTACATCACCGGATTGGCATTCGCATACAGATACCTGTGAAGGCTTACCGGGTCATTCATTCTTCCCGGATAGCTGTCCATGCTGATGAACGTTCCCGTGGACGGGTCCATGTATCTTGCCCTCAGGTAATAAAGTCCTGTCAGTTCGTTGTACTCTTCGCCCGTGTAGCGGTAGTCGTTTTCCGTGCTGCCCTGTCTGGTGAGCACATTTCCGAAGGCATCATAGGAATACCGGTCGGTTATGTTGCCCTCCCCGTCCAGGAGTGCCCGGATGCTTCCATGCCCGTCAGCTACATAATACCACACTTTTCCGTCCGATTCCATACAGATGAGGTCTTCGCCTCTCAGGTAAGAGGTGATGGTCTTTCCGTCAGCCGTCACCTTTGCGCTGACCTGCGCCAGTGCTGTACCACTGTCCACCACATAATACTGTGTCTCTTCCTCATTGACCGTTTTCGAGACTCTGTTTCCGAAGGCATCATAAGTGTAGCGCTCCGTGGTCACGGAATTTCCTTCCTGTATGGTTACAAGAAGAAGGCGGTTTTCACCGTCATAACGGTAGGTGGTCCGGCTGCTTCCGTCCCTTCCCACAAGATTTCCGTTGGCATCATAACTGTATACTATGGCTCCGTCCGGTGCATTTTCCCTTACAAGCTGGTTTAATTCGTTGTATTCATACGTGGTGGTTCCTTCCACAATCCGCACTTCATCACTGGAAGGATCCGCAATGCCGCTGATGTCGCCGGTTATCCTGGTTTTCTTCTGAATCCGGTTGCTTTCCGCATCATAGGCATATTCATTTGCCAGCGTGCCTTTATGGTCCGTTATGGACTCGTTGATGAGGCGGTTCAGGGAATCGTACATGTTCACAGTCGTCACCGTTCCGGCTGGTGAGGTTTCGCTGGTCTGGATCCGCTCCCCCGCCTTTCCGAGCACATAGGAATACTGCAGGATGACGTTTCCGTTCCGGTCCGTGACTTTCTCTTCCGTCAGACGGTGGCAGCTGTCATAACGGTAGGTGGTAACCACACCGTTTGCATAGGTCATCTGCTTCCGGTTTCCTGCCGCATCATAGCAGTAGGTACGGAGGTTCTCCTGACTGTACTGGGCAGTCTGCCTTTCATAAGTTAATGATTTCTCTCATTGCTTCTTTTTGTGGGCTGTCATTTTTTCTTGCCATAAATAAAATCTCCAAACTGAGTAATCTTATCTTACATCAGTTTGAAGGTTTACACAAACTTTGGGATAGTCCCGATTGCTGGGGATTATCCATGATTATCTTAATTGTCTGTATTCATGAGACCTCAGCGAATTATTTGTAAACCGTCTGTGTATGTCATAATCCATCTTGAAGTAAAACTTAATTGTAGTCAAATCTTGAAAAACACTTGCCTTTCTAAGTTTTCAATATACATTCTGGCAGTTTTGTGCTATAAAAATGAGCAAACAGGTATCCTTCTTATACCACCACAATATGAAGAAATTTAATATAAATCCTCGTATCGAAATAATAATGCAGAGTTCGATGCTTCTTACGTAAAATTAGATAATATATGGTTTTCAATCACTTATCAAAACGTCAGTTCTGTAGAACAACTATATTTCTCCATTAGCAGAAATGCTGATACTGTATGACTTTCCAGCATAATCTGAAAACTCTGTCCGACACTTTGGTCTGAGTGCAACGATTTGAATATACAGAAAAGTATTTCTTAAAATTACCAGTATAATAAAGAAAATCTTGAAATGTATTACCGCTTTTTAGGTCAATTACTATATTTACAATACAACTTAGGTAAATTATATTTTAACATTTAGCATACAGAAAAACGCATTGTCTTCACAGCAACAAGTGCCATGAAAACAACACGTTCTAATTTTTTGAAGAAACAATATCCAGTTATCATTTCGGATATCCTTAAGCATACCTAGATGGTGAATTACACCTAGCATCTCTAAATTAATACATTGAATTAATTGACAGTGATAAAAGCCATTTTTGAAATTCTCTAAATTCCACCATCAAATTATGCTGTAAAAATATATCCTGTTTTTTCCATTTGAATCAGTTCATCATTAGTATACTCTTTTACAAAAAACTCTCCTTTTTTAATATTTTGATATGGTACATTCTTTTTTATCCACTTTGCAAGCATATTGTACTCCATAATATAGTTTTTACTTTGTTGTATCTGACCACTATTAGATTTATAATACTGGTCAGATATCCATAATCTACCTCTTAATATTCTATTTTCTTTTACCCTTGTTTTACAAAATTCAATAATTGGACTATTTAACACATCAATTGAGTTATTTTTAGTTAATAAGCAACCAAATTCATTCTTATACAAATAGTAATCGTTATAAGAACATAAATTTTGAAAATCAATTTTATTCCCTTCGTTATCAAGGAACAAAAAATTATTATTGATAAGAAAATCAATAAACTGATTTTGTACATTTTCACTCATATAAAAGTTTATTTGTTTTCCCATAACAACCTTTCCTTTCATTAATATTCAAAAATTATTGGTCCCATCTGTGGATTATTATATGGCCAAAAATACACTGGTGCACCATTATAATCAAAAGAATTCATTATATCATCTATCGCCTTCGATTCACGCATTATAGGTGTACCATTTTTATTAACTTTTCCAACTTGATGGATTTTAGTAACTTCTCCATCTATAATTTCCACAGCATCTGCATATCTACTCTGTTTATATCCATTAGGAGTATCATACTTTCGTTCATATTGAATTTTACCATTAACATTTGTCTTTTCAATCGAATTTATTGTATTTTGATGTGCTGTACCACCTTTTTTCCCATTTGGATTAGGTACTGTCTCACTCTCACCATTATTCTGGACACCATTTTCTTCAACCCCACAATTATTATGCAC
>CAMEUH010000051.1 GCA_945938055.1 uncultured Eubacteriaceae bacterium
ACAGCGGCAAAGATTTTTGAAGCACTTGCCAAGGCAGATATTAATATCCGCATGATTGATCAGGGTTCCTGTGAGCTGAATATCATCATTGGTGTTGCGAACGATGACTTTGAGAAGGCAATTCGTGCGATATATGATATTTTCGTGAATGAAGAGTAAAATGATTTATTGAAATTATTATGAAATTATTATTAGAAGGAAGTAGCTGCGTATGGTGCGCAGCTATTTTTCCGTCATGCTTGGGAGATTATAATGAAAACAATGATAGAATTCATGAAAAAGGAAGCGGTATTTTCTATTGCACTGGTTCTTACGGTATTTTCCATGTTTTTTGTCCTGCCCAATAAAGGTTATGTGGATTATATTGATTTTAAAGTCCTGGCGCTGCTTTTCTGCCTGATGTCCGTAGTGGAAGGTTTTAAGAAAATCGGTATTTTTGACGTAATATCATGTAGTATTTTATCAAAAACAAAAAATTCAAGAACCATAGGAATCTTGCTTTCCTTAATCTGCTTTTTTACGGCAATGCTGGTAACAAATGATGTGGCACTCATAACCTTTGTGCCGCTGACATTTATTCTGCTGGGGGACAATGATGATGAAAAGGATGTGATTTTCATTATTGTGATGGAGACGATTGCAGCAAACCTGGGGAGTATGGTCACACCGATAGGAAATCCGCAAAATCTATATCTGTATTCTTATTATGACATGGATATGGGAAGATTTTTGGAGACGGTTCTTCCGTATGGAGTGATAAGTCTGATTTTGATTGTGGTGTTTCTATGGATTCGACTGAAAAAATCGGCTCTGGATATTGAAGTGAAACAGACTGAACTGCCGGATAAGAAGAAAATTGTAAAATATGTCCTGATGTTTCTTCTTTGTCTTTCTGTCGTGTTAAAGATTTGTGATTACCGGATTTGTCTGGGCATTATTCTGGCAGTTTTATTGGTTAGTGACAGAGGAATCTTAAAGAAAGTGGATTATGTGCTTCTTTTAACGTTTGTGTGCTTTTTCGTTTTTGTGGGAAATATAGGAAGCATGGAAGGAGTACGGAAGGTCCTCTCCACAATGGTGGAAGGAAGGACATTAGTGGCAGGCTTGATTTTATCACAGATTATTAGTAATGTGCCGGCGGCAGTCATGCTGTCAGGATTTACAGAGGATGCACAAGGATTGATACTTGGCACGGACATTGGAGGGCTGGGTACTCTTGTGGCATCTCTTGCAAGCCTGATTTCATATAAGTTCTATGTGAAAAAATACCCGAAAAATGTGGGGAAATATATCCGGACCTTTACCATCTGGAATGTATTATTTCTTATCATACTTCTCGGAGTTGCACAAATTCTTCGGCATATGGTATAGTAAGAGTATACGAAAGAAAGTGACTGAATGATAGTTGGGAGGCAGATTTATGAATAAGATAGCAAGTTTTACGGTCAATCATATTGATTTATTAACGGGAGTGTATGTTTCCAGACGGGACAAGGTAGGAGAAGAGGTTATCACCACTTTTGATTTAAGATTTACCAGACCGAATGTGGAACCACCAATGGATACGCCTGGTATTCATACCATTGAGCATCTGGGTGCGACATTTCTTAGAAATCATCCGGTCTGGGCAGAAAAGACGATTTATTTTGGACCGATGGGATGCCGTACTGGATTTTATGTTATTTTTGCAGGAGATTTGCAATCAGAGGATATTCTTGGTGTGTTAAAGGAGATGGCGGAGTATGTGCTCTCCTATGAAGGTGAGATTCCGGGATATTCACCAAGGGATTGTGGTAATTATCTGGATAATAATCTGAGTCTGGCAAAGTATTACATGAAGAAATATCAGACGGAAGTTTTGGAACATCCGGTAAAAGAAAGACTGGTTTATCCGGAATAAAAAAGATTCTTAAAAGCAAAAAATCAGGCGGCTCTTGTAAAAGAACCGCCTTTTTTGAGGATTTTCTAATTTTTCTTCTGATTAGAAGAGTAAATCGCCATATGTAGGAATTGGCCAAGCACTCTTATCAACCAGAAGCTCTAATTCATCTACTGGCTTTCTTAAAGCATCCATTGCAGCCTTAACATCATCACGGTAGCTTTCTGCCTGTTTCTTAGGACATTCAATGGCTTCTGCAGCATCCCTAGCATCCTTAAGAGCCTTGATTGCCTTCTTGGTCTCGGCAATACGGGCTGAAACGTCAATAAGTAATTCTGTTTCGGCAGAAATGTCAGCAGCATCAGAAGCAGCCTTAATTTCGTTAATAGAAGCAGCCAGGTCTGTTGCATAAGCGATAACAGCAGGAAGAATTTCTTTCTGAGCCATCTTCAGCATGGTCTGGGCTTCTACATTGATAACCTTGGTATAGGTTTCATAGAGAACTTCTGCTCTTAATTCCAACTCTGTTTTGGACATGATGCCAAACTTACCGAATAATGCAATTGCTTTGTCGGTAACGAGTGTTTCTGTTGCAGCAACCATGGACTTAATATTTGGAAGTCCTCTCTTCTCAGCTTCCTCAACCCATTCAGCAGAGTAACCATTTCCATTGAAGACGATTCTCTTATGAGCTTTCATGTATTCTGCGATAATGTCATCAACCGGCTTTCCGGCATCCAGTGCGTCTGCAGCATCGCAGAAGGCTTCTGCAACGATGGCATTTAAGGTTGTGTTTGGTGAAGAAATGGAGTCATTGGAACCAACCATACGGAATTCAAATTTATTTCCGGTAAAAGCAAATGGTGAGGTTCTGTTACGGTCAGTATTATCCTTATCTAATACAGGTAATGTGCTTACACCAAGGTCTAACTTACCGCTTTCCAGAAGAGTGTCTGCAACTCCCTTTTCACAAATCTGGTCAACAATGTCACCAAGCTGGTCACCAAGGAACATGGAAATAATTGCTGGAGGTGCCTCATTTGCTCCAAGTCTGTGGTCATTTCCGACATCGGATGCAGACTGACGAAGTAAATCAGCGTGAGTATCAACCGCTTTCATAATGCAGGCAAGTGTTAATAAGAATAATTTATTCTGTCTTGGATCCTTGCCAGGAGAGAGAAGATTCACACCGGTATCGGTACCAAGAGACCAGTTATTATGTTTGCCGGAACCATTTACACCTGCAAATGGCTTCTCATGAAGCAGGCAGGCAAGACCATATTTATCGGCAACTCTCTTCATGACTTCCATAACCAGAAGATTGTTATCTACAGCAATATTGGCCGTGGTGTAAACAGGAGCAACTTCGTGCTGGCCAGGAGCCACTTCGTTATGCTGGGTTGTGGCAGTAATTCCAAGCTTCCATAATTCATCATTGAGTTCCTTCATGAAAGCACCAACTTTTTCAGGAATGACACCGAAATACTGGTCTTCCAATTCCTGTCCCTTTGCAGGTGCTGCACCGAATAAGGTACGTCCTGTATAGATTAAATCCTTACGAGCAAGATATTTTTCCTTATCAACCAGGAAGTATTCCTGTTCCGGACCAACAGAAGCAATCACCTTGGTTGCTTTGGTTTCCGGGTCAAAATACTTAACAATTCTCATTGCCTGCTTGCTTACTGCTTCGATGGAACGCAGCAGAGGTGTCTTTTTGTCAAGAGACTCGCCGGTATAAGAACAGAATGCTGTCGGAATACAAAGAATGGTACCAATGGCACTCTTCTTTAAGAATACCGGTGAAGTACAATCCCATACGGTATAACCTCTTGCAGCACAGGTATCACGGGTTCCGCCTGATGGGAAAGAAGAAGCATCCGGTTCGCCCATAAGCAGCTGCTTTCCGGTGAATTCAGTAATCATCTTGCCGGAATCATCCGGATGGGAAATGAAGGAATCATGCTTTTCAGCAGTCAGGCTGACAATTAATGGCTGGAACCAGTGGGTGTAATGTGTGGCGCCGTTTTCAATAGCCCAGTCCTTCATTGCTTCTGCAATGACATCAGCATCGGCAAGTGATAATTCAGCACCATTTTCCATGGTATTCTTTAAATTTTTGTAGGTGCTCTTTGGAAGACGGTCTTTCATTACCTCATCTGTGAAGACATATTCCCCAAAGATTTTTGTTAAATTAGATTCCATAATTTTTTCTTCCTTTCAATTATTTTATTTACAGCATCCGGAAACAAAATAAAAAAAGGCATCCCTATTAAAGGGACGCCTTTGTCCGAAATCTGCATTATTATTTCTTGGTTTTTCTACCTGTTAATAAAATAAACTATTTAAAAAGAAAATGCAATAGTTTTTTTAAAAAATCTTTAAAAATTTAATTTAATAATCATTCCGGCATAAAAGGAAATGAAAACAATGAGTTACTGCAATAATTCTTCGATTCGTACAGCCTGAACAACCAGACGGGTATTATCGTCATTGGTACAGGTTGAGAAGGTTATGGTCTTGCTGTCATTATAAAAGTCAAGGTCTGATTTATGATAAGATGCTCTCAGCATGGTATCGATATAAGTAAAAAATGCATCCGTGCTGGCAAATTCGGTCGTATATGTTTCACTGACAGAAGGCGTGGTATGTACGGAGTAAATTTCATACTTATAAATTTTATTCTCTACATAGAAATAAAAATATTTATTGTCTCCCTTCGAATAAAAATCAGACTGTATATATTTGCGTAAGGAACCAAACATGGAACCATTCTTCATATTATGACCATAAATGATGGTATTCTGCGATTCAATCCCGTCCTTATTGTTACAATCAATAAAAAGGGTACCACTTTTACTGCTCTCACCGTTCAGGGTATGGGAAAGATAATATTCATTATCCGTTCCCTGTACAACCGGAAGGAGCAGATTAAGAGCAGGAATCTGCAGATAACCGACTGCATCCGGATTAATAGCCAGCAAGGCATCGTGATCATAATTGGTTAACAGATGAAAATCAGCCTCTGTTTCGCCGGCAGAAGTGCTGGTGTTGGAATCCGTTGGGGCATTCACATCTGTACCAGAGGAAGACGTTGGTTTTGTGGTATTTTCTGAAAATACGGAACCTTCGATTTCCTGATAAATCTTATCGGCTTTATTATAACTAAGCAGTGCTTTGATTAGCATTGTGGCGGATACCACAAAAGCAACTAAAGCACAGCAAAATATGGCACGACGAATTAACAGCTTTCTTCTTCTGCGCCTTCTGCGTTCCGCACGGGAGGATGAAGAATGGGACTTCCGGACAGGAGCTTTGTAATCATCATCATCGACGGAATGATGCCTGGCCGAGGTATTGAAGATATCTTCTGCTTCATCCGGACTGCGGTATTCGGATACCGGAGCCTGTGAAGGCACTTTAGTATCCGATGCAGTTTCATTAAGGTCTATAAATTCAATATCGTCAAATTTATTGTTATCACTCATAAAATCACCTGTTATTCGGCTTTACCAACAGAACCGAATAATTCCATTTTTTCCTTTACTGTTGCTTTGATTGCTTCCGCACCCGGAGCTAATAATTTACGAGGGTCAAAGCCTTTTCCTTCTAAGTCCTTGCCGGCTTCGATATACTTTCTTGTTGCAGCAGCAAAAGAAAGCTGGCATTCTGTATTGACATTGATTTTCGCAACACCGAGAGAAATTGCTTTCTTAATCATATCTTCCGGGATACCGGTTCCGCCGTGAAGAACAAGTGGCATGTTACCAACTTTCTCGCTTACGGCAGCAAGTGTTTCAAAACTTAAACCTTTCCAGTTTGCAGGATATTTTCCGTGGATATTTCCGATACCGGCGGCGAGCATTGTTACACCAAGGTCGGCAATAGCCTTGCATTCGTTTGGATCGGCACATTCGCCCATGCCAATGACACCGTCTTCTTCACCACCAATGGAACCAACTTCTGCTTCCAGGGAAAGTCCTTTTTCCTTACATATTTTAACCAGTTCGGTCGTTTTCTGGATGTTTTCTTCAATCGGATAGTGGGAACCATCAAACATAATGGATGAGAAACCGGCTTCAACACATTTTAAGCATCCTTCATAGGAGCCATGATCAAGATGAAGAGCTACCGGAACGGTAATTTTCATCTCTTCAAGCATTCCGTTTACCATGCCGACAACTGTTTTGTAACCGGTCATGTATTTTCCTGCACCTTCTGAAACACCAAGAATGACAGGGGATTTTAATTCCTGTGCCGTTGCAAGGATGGATTTGGTCCATTCGAGGTTATTGATATTAAACTGTCCAACAGCATATTTTCCTGCTTTTGCTTTCTCTAACATGTCTTTTGCTGAAACTAACATATGAGGTCCTCCTAGATTATTTATTTTTTAACAATATTATATCCCAATCGGACGATAATCGCAAACTATTTATTAAAAATTACTTAAATCTTCGGAATATATTTGAAAAAGCAAAAAAAAGAAGATATAATTTGAGCAGGAAAAGAAATGGTGGTGAAAAAATGAATTGGCAGAATCTACTGTTAAACATAAACTTTTATGAGGAAGATACCAATCAGGGAGAATCATTCTGGCCGTTTATTGGCTTTTGGATATTTATTGCAGGAGTCATGGTGATTCTGTATGGCGTGGTAAGCCTTGTAACAGAACGCAGGGACTTTAGAATCTTTTATGATGCAAGCGCAAGCAAAGAAGATGAGGACATTATATTAAAGAAAAAGAGAATGAAAAAGTACGCATGGGCGATTGTGGCGGGCGTTGTTCTGGTTGTGGTTTCTTATTTCTTTTAATGAATAAAAATAAGATATTGACATTTGGTAAGGGAAACATATATACTATACTTTAGTAAAAGGGAGTAGCTGGCGCATTGCGTCTGCGATATCGTCATCACGATTGCAAAAGGCAATCCGGTATCCCAGTGAAATAGCGAGACTTTTATTGTGCTTTTGTTGTACAATAATGGTCTCTTTTTTTATTTACAAAAAGGAAGGATAAGGAGATTGAAATGTTAGTGAATGTATTGTTGTTAGTGATTGGATTCGTACTGCTGGTCAAGGGGGCTGATTTTTTTGTGGAAGGAAGTGCTTCTGTTGCAAAAAGATTTAAAGTACCATCCATTATCATTGGTCTGACGATTGTTGCTATGGGAACCAGTGCACCGGAACTTGCAGTCAGCGTGGCAGCAGGACTTGCCGGCAATAATGAGATTGCCATCAGTAATGTAATTGGTTCCAATGTATTTAATCTGTTGGTAGTGGTTGGTATTTGTTCGGCAATTCTTCCGATGAATGTTGACAAATCCATTTTAAAGAAAGAATTTCCATTTGTTCTGGTGATTCAGGCATTGCTTTTGTTTTTCTGTGTAAATGCTTTTATGGGAAATATTTTTGGCAATGTGGATGGAAAGAATGTGTTAAGCAGAGTGGAAGGAATTATCATGTTGATTTTATTCCTTGCATTTATGGTGAATATGGTTCTTACCACGTTGAAATCCAGAAAAAAAGCGGATTCGGAAGAAGAAAATGAAAAGAATATCGGTCTTATCATGAGTATCATCTATATAGTAGGTGGTGCGGCTGCCATTGTTTATGGAGGAGATCTGGTTGTTGATAGTGCATCATATATTGCAACTGCATTTGGATTCAGCCAGACCTTTATCGGTCTAACCGTTGTTGCGGTTGGGACGTCTCTTCCTGAACTTGTGACATCCATAACGGCAATCAGGAAAGGAGAAAATGATCTGGCACTGGGAAATGTGCTGGGTTCCAATCTCTTTAACATATTATTTGTTCTGGCATTATCCACCAGCCTGACTCCGATTGCTGTTCTGAATAATAATATTATTGATTTAATTTTCCTTGTGGTGACAAGTGGAATTGTTTATCTGTTTTGCCTTGGAAAGCAGAAGGTTTCCAGATTGGAGGGAATGACCATGACGGGAATGTATGTTTTTTATACGGTTTATCTGCTGATGCGGTAAGTAAGAAGAAAATAGTAAATAAAAAATAACAGGCAACCGAACGCCTGTTATTTTTTGATGGAAACAACAAATTCTCCACCAGTGAAGAAAGGAGGTAAGCTTAATTACAGCTTATTATGAAAAAACTTTATTATTTATCATCTGCTTCTATTTGTAGTATATTTAACAAAGTTGAATAAAGTTTGTTGTTTATGTGAATGATTGTTGAAAAAAATGTAAATAAACTGTGAATAAAGAAATCAAGCTTTTTCAGGCTCCGGGTATTCCGTGGCATCCGTATCGACGGTGACAGTATCCATAATCTGCGGAACCATTGGCATATCGCTCCAGTTTACGGAAACGGATGCAATTTTATCCAGAACATCTTCTCCTTCAATCAGTTTTCCAAAAGCTGCATATTCGCCATCCAGATGAGGTGCATCAGCATGCATGATGAAAAACTGAGAACCTGCAGAATCCGGATGCATTGCTCTTGCCATGGAAAGAACGCCACGGGAATGCTTCAATGGATTCTTAAAGCCATTGGAATTGAATTCGCCAGGAATCTGGTAGCCAGGACCACCGGTTCCGTTTCCATCCGGGTCACCACCCTGAATCATGAAACCGGCGATGACACGATGAAAGGTCAGTCCATCATAAAAGCCTTTTTTTACCAGGCTGATAAAATTATTCACTGTGTTTGGTGCAATTTCAGGATAAAGCTCTGCCTTCATGATTCCACCATCTGCCATTGTAATTGTTATAATAGGATTTTTTGCCATTTTATAATTCCTTTCTTTGGGAATATCCCAGAATATGTTATGATTAGAATTGTATAAAATAGTTGAAATATAGTCAAGTGGAGAAAAAATGAATCTGACATTAATCATTGATCTGGAAAATGAATATCGGAAGGAAAATCAGCGTGTTATTGCAGAACTCATGAAAAAGTATTCTGTTATCATGTTGCAGGAAAATGAAAATAGCTGGAAAGAATTAAAGGCAGATAACATGGTAGTCATTACAGATGAAATTCATGCCGCTCTTAAGTGGAAAGGTTATGCTATTCTTGCCATCGAACATGACAGAAGGATTGAGGGAGTCCGTTATGCCATAGAAAATCTGGAAACAATAGAAGAAAAAGATATTAAGGTTGTTCATGCCAGGAAATTTCACTATCCGCTTGTAATAAAGGAAACAGATCGGCTGATTATCAGAGAGATAACAGAAAATGATGCAGAAGCAATGGCAATGCTTTATAGAGATAAGGACAGTACAAAATTCATGAACCTGTTACAGGACGTTGTGGAAGACCGGGAGTTTATCCGGTCATATATCAATCATATGTATGCCTTTTATGGCTATGGCATGTGGGTGGTCATCAGAAAGGAAGATGGTGTTTTCTTAGGAAGGGCAGGAATAGAGCATCGTGAGATTCAGAAAAGAACATATCATGAAATAGGATATTTTATTGGCTCCGCTTATCAGAGGCAGGGATATGGACGCGAGGCTGCAGAAGCGGTTATGGAGATGGCACGGGAACTGGGCATAAAGAAACTGGTCGCACTGATTCATGAAAAAAATGCTCCATCCATTCATCTTGCCGAAAAACTTGGTTTTTGTTTTTGGAAAAAATGCATGGATGGAGAGGGATTTTTGATATATCGCTGCAGTTTATCAAAATAACATTGTCCTAATTATTCTTCTTCCAGAATGAATCGAATGTATTCCATGGCAGTATCAAGCCGGGTGGTGTTGGAAAAAATGGAAATCAATGCCGGATTTACGGTCAGACCGGCTTCCTTGCTTAAGGAACAGCTTCCGATATTAAATGCTACAGGAACTTTGGTCCCATCGGCATAGATATGGTAAACAATTTTTTCCTGATGCTTTTCCAGAAAGGCCTCATCAAATATTTCGTCGAGTTCATAAAAGAAGGTGGAATCGTCTTCACAAAAATAATCCAGAGAAAGGTTATCACCGATTAAAATATCAATGCCTGCACCATAAATCATTGCAACAAGTGATTCGGCAGAATATACAGACATTTCCGCATCCTTATCATAATTCAGGATGTAATTATTATCAATGATGACACGGTCATTTTCTCCGTCAATTCCAAGGTGTTCTTCGAAAGAACGGGAAAGAACCTGCTCGTAACTGTCAATATCTTCGTCCCAGACGGACTGGGCGTTATTTACCATTGCACAATACAGGACCGTATTGAAATTTTTCGATTGATAGGTTACAAAGATTGCATAAACGATAATGCAGAGGATAATGACTGCAAGGATATGCATCCAGTAATAGTCTTTGATATACGTAATTTTGGCACCAAATGACAAGGTCTTAAATTTTCCTTTTTCTGCTTTGATTTCCTGTTTTAAATCCAGCTTATTTGACATCGGGAACCCTCCTAAACACAATTTTATCGGAAACTATTTTGTATCATACCATAAATGCATTTAGATGTGGATAATTTTTAGAAATATTTAATAATTATAAATTTCAATGTCGTTGCTTTTTATTTGGAACTTTTATATAATTTTATCTGGTACGTTTCGTAACGACCGGAAGGAGAATAAAAAATGAATCGTTTATTTGATGTGGATAATGGTTTTTTCCGCTTTATGGGAAAAGTTTTTGACATGATTGTGTTAAATCTTATCACTCTTGTGATGTGTATTCCTATTATTACAATCGGACCATCTTTAACGGCGCTTTATTATGTTGCCTTAAAGATTGTCAGGGATGAAGAAGGATATGTGGTAAAGGGATTTTTCAAGTCTTTTAAACAGAATTTTAAGCAGGGCGTGCTTCTTGAAATCATTTGTGTCGTATGTGCATTACTGCTCTATGTGGATTTACGTGTAACATATAACTGGATGACACAGGATTCCAATTATTTTATCCGATTGTTATTTTTTGCACTGGTAGGTCTGGCATTACTGGCAATTGTGGCAGTTGGATATGTATTTCCGATTCTTGCCAAATTTGAAAATAGTACGAAAAAGGTATTAATTAACTCCGTCATGATGTCGGTACGTCATCTTCCATATTCGATTCTGATGGTGGTAATTACTGTGGGAGCAGGCGTTTTAGTATACATTTATCCGATTGCCATTTTCTTTGTGATTGGTGCGGCAGCTTTCTTGCATTCCATTATTTTGCGTAAGATATGGGATAATTACATTAAGGTAGATTCACAGGGAAAAATCATTACGGAAGAGCCAAAGGAAGAAAATGATGCAGAAAAAATAGAAGAATAATTCAAAATTTTAAACTTTTTTCATGTAATTTCCGTCTAATAGATAGAAGGATAGAAAGGGGTATCATTAGGAGGGATTAGAATGAAAAAAGTCAAGTGGGTTATGGGATTCCTGCTCGTTTTATTATTCTTTGTATTTGGAACGACAGGAAGGATGGCGGCATCGGCACAGGACACAAATACTGGAAAAAGCATGGTGTATCAGGCAGAAACAGTGCATTCCACGGAGAATGGAAGCAGACCGGAAGAAAACATGACGGTAGAATTGGAAATTATTACGACAAAAGAGCAGATTCAAAAGGAGCCGGAAACAGTTATCGAACCAGCTATGGCAACTGAATCAGCTGCAGAAACGGCGAATCAGGATGTACAGCAAAGTGGCGTGGTATTTATTGGGGATTCCCGTACGGAAGCATTTGTCATGAATGCAGGACTTAAGAATATCCGGGCTTTTACAGACATCGGAATGACTGTGGAATCAGTCTTTACAAAAGAATCAGTCAATCTGAACGGCAGGAAAGTGACGGTAATGGAAGCCCTGAAACAGACCGATTTTGAACGGGTTTATATCATGCTGGGAATCAATGAAACCGGCTGGGTGTATGATGAAGTATTTATTCAGAAATATCGTGAAATGCTGGATGCAATTCTGGAAATCAATCCGAATGCCGATATCTATGTGCAGTCGATACTTCCGGTGAGTGAAAAGGTATCAGACAACCATCCATACATTACGAATGAACGAATTAACCGATATAATGAATTGATTCGGGAGATGGCATCGGAGAAAGGAATCTGTTATCTCGATGTGGCAGAAATCATGAGAGATGAAAAAGGAGCGCTTCCTGAGGATGCTGCACCGGATGGTATTCATGTAAAGAAGGAGTACTGCCTGCGGTGGCTGGAATACCTTCAGAACCATTCCTGACATAAAATGTAAAAAGGTGCCCCCTAAGGCTTTTATTGGACCTTAGGGGGCATTATCTATAGGTTATAGGATTATAGATAACAAATGAATTATAAGTTCTTATTCATGATAAATCCGGAATAAGCAGTTTCCAGACCATGCTCTGTGGAATCCAGACCTTCCAGTTCTTCTGTCGCGCTGACTCTGAGACCGATTGTTTTCTTAAGTACCAGAAAAACAATGGACATTACAATGGCTGTGTAAGCAATGATTGCAAAAAGTCCCACAAGCTGGATTCCTAACTGTGTAAATCCACCGCCATAGAAGAGACCGGTAATTCCATCCTGACCTTTTCCGGTTGCAAAAAGACCTACGGCAATGGTTCCCCAGATACCGTTAAAGCAGTGAACTGCAACCGCACCAACCGGGTCATCAATTTTTAATACATAATCAAGAAGCCATACACCAAATACTACAAGAATACCAGATACCACACCGACTAAAGCTGCACCAAGACAATCAATGTCAGCACATGGAGCAGTAACACCAACGAGACCTGCAAGAGAAGCATTCAGGGTCATTGAAACATCAGGCTTTCCATTCTTTACCCAGGTAATAACCATGGTTGTTACAGTAGCAACTGCAGGAGCGACGGTTGTGGTAAGGAAAATCTGTGCAAGATAATCGGTTGAACT
>CAMEUH010000052.1 GCA_945938055.1 uncultured Eubacteriaceae bacterium
TTTAAATTTAAGGTACGGACAAAGGCTTCCTTTAATTCAGAAAGGAAGTGTAATGGTCCTCCAAGAAATGCAACATTACCACGAATCGGCTTTCCACAGGCAAGGCCACTGATGGTCTGGTTTACGACTGCCTGAAAAATGGAGGCGGAAAGGTCTTCTTTGGTCGCACCTTCATTAATGAGAGGCTGGATATCTGATTTTGCAAATACACCACAACGGGCAGCAATCGGATAAATGGCCTTGTAATTTTTGGCTGTCTGCAAAAGGGTTGCCATCTGGTCAATAAAGGAACCGGTACCACCGGCGCAGATTCCGTTCATTCTCTGGTCAATGCCATTGGTAAAATAAATGATTTTGGCATCTTCTCCACCAAGCTCAATGGCAACGTCGGTCTGAGGAGCATAATCGGTAAGGGCAGTTGAAACAGCAACCACTTCCTGGGTAAAAGGAACCTCAAGATGGTTAGCAAGAGTTAAACCGCCGGAGCCGGTGATGACAGGATGTACGTCGATTTCTCCTAATTGATTTCTGGCTTCGGTTAACAATTCCGCAAGGGTTTCTTGAATATTGGCAAAATGTCGTTTATAATCAGAAAACAATATGGTATTTTTATCGTCAAGTATTGCGATTTTTACGGTTGTGGAACCAATGTCGATTCCTAATTTGTAAAGTGTATTCATTTTAAAATAACCTCCATACCTGTAAAATACAGGAAAAACTTTTGGCATGCGTTAACAACGTGTTAACTTTATGTAAAGAAAGGATAAAAAGTATTAATATCCTATTAAGCCATTGGATAGAAACTGCCAAAAGTCCAATATCCATAAGATTATAGTACAATTTTGTCGAAAATACAAGAAAAAGTGTAGATTGACAAAAATTGCCGCTATACTTATAATAAATCTGGATAGTTTATCAATTTTTTTATATAATATGGATATAAGACCATATAAGCGGGGCATAAATAATTATATGAAATGGTTTAATAAATTAGAGCGTAAATATGGACGATACGCAATTCATAATCTGATGTATTATCTTATCATACTGTATGCGGTCGGATTTGTTCTGGAAATATTCGGAAATGGATTTTACAGCCGCTACCTTTCACTGGACATGGCGATGATTTTTAAGGGACAGATATGGAGATTGTTTACCTTTATCATGGGACCGCCAAACAGTAGTATCTTATTTATATTGCTTTCACTTTATTTTTATTATATGATAGGGACTGTTCTGGAACGTACCTGGGGAGCATTTCGGTTTAACATGTATATGCTCTCGGGATGGCTTCTGCATATTTTGGCAGCGCTTATCATCTATCTGGTATTTGGGGTAAGCTTCCCATTTGACACATATTATCTTAACATGTCACTGTTTCTTGCTTTTGCGACAATTGCAGGTGAGATGGAGGTGCTTTTGTGCTTTATCATTCCGATAAAGGTCAAATGGCTGGCGTATGTGGACATGGTTTACTTTGCTCTGACCATTATTGGCGGATTGTTCCAGAGTGTTCTTCCAATCAATATTTTGTATGGACTTTTCCGGATTGGTATTATGGCAACACCGGTTTATGCTGTGGCAGCACTGGTTTCGCTGCTGAATTTCATCGTTTTTTACGGAATGACACGTAATTACAGGACGGTTTCGCCAAAGGAAATAAAACGAAAGGCAGAATATAAGCATAAAATACAGGCAGCCGGAAAAGGAACAAAGCATAAATGTGCAGTTTGTGGAAGAACGGAAAAGGATGGAGAGGATTTGGTTTTCCGTTACTGTTCCAAGTGTGAAGGCACATATGAGTATTGCAATGAACATTTGTATACACATAAGCACGTGACAAAATAGCTGGTTATGGAAATTTATCATAAAAGTAATAGGAGATTGAAAAAATGAAAAGAACAAAAATTATCTGTACCATGGGACCAAACACGAATGACAGGGAAATTTTAAAACAGCTTGCGTTAAATGGCATGGATATTGCCAGATTTAATTTTTCCCACGGTGACCATGAAGAACAGAAGGGCAGGGTGGAACTGGTTAAGAGTGTGAGAGAGGAACTTGGACTTCCGATTGCAATGCTTCTGGATACAAAAGGACCGGAGATTCGTACGGGTGGACTTGTTGATGATAAGAAGGTAACGCTTGTGGAGGGTGAAACCTATACACTTACCACAAGAGACATCATTGGAGATAATAAGATCGGTCATATTACATATGAAGGTCTTCCGGAGGATGTACATGAGGGTAGTGTGATTTTGATTGATGATGGTCTGATTGAACTTCGTGTGGAGTCCAAGAATGAGACGGATATTGTCTGCAGGATTATTAACGGCGGAGAACTTGGGACTAAGAAAGGCGTTAATGTACCAAATGTGAGCATTAAACTCCCAGGCATTACCCAGAAGGATAAAGAAGATATTTTATTCGGTATTGAACAGGGATATGATTTTATTGCTGCTTCCTTTGTAAGAAATGCAGACTGCATTCGTGAGATTAAGGATATCTTAAATGCTCATAATGCAGATATTAAGATTATTGCAAAGATTGAAAATGCAGAAGGAATTGCAAACATCGACGAAATTATCGATGTGGCAGACGGCATCATGGTCGCAAGAGGTGACATGGGTGTTGAAATTCCGGCAGAAGAAGTACCACATGTTCAGAAGATGATAATCAGAAAATGTAATGATAAATTCAAGCCGGTTATCACGGCAACACAGATGCTGGATTCCATGATGAGAAATCCACGTCCGACAAGAGCAGAGGTAACGGATGTTGCCAATGCCATTTATGACGGAACGGATGCGGTGATGCTTTCCGGAGAGTCAGCAATGGGTAAGTACCCGGTTGAAGCTGTTAAGATGATGGCTCACATTGCGGAATCAACAGAGCAGCATCTGGATCATGAAAAATTTGTAAAGGCTAGAAGAATTCATGCAAAACAGACGGTTTCCGGTGCTGTAAGCTATGCATCGGTTACAACGGCACATAACTTAAATGCCAAGGCAATCATTGCACCAACCATTTCTGGATTTACTGCAAGAGTTATTTCCAAATATAAGCCGGAGATGCAGGTGATTGGCCTTTCACCAAATGAGTCTGTTCTTCGTCAGATGCAGATTTACTGGGGCGTAAAGCCGATGAAGTCGATTCAGGAGCATTCTACGGATGATATTATCCGTCATGCAATTGATACGGCAAAGCAGGCAGGACTGGTTGAAGAAGGAGACATGGCAGTTGTAACGGCCGGTGTTCCGACATCAAAGTCCAAGGAAGCACAGAAGGGTATTACTAATATCATGCGAGTTGTCTCCATTGATTAAGGATTCATGCCTGAATCATTTTTTTCAATTATTGTGAATATGGCGCCCGGTTTTTGCCGGGCGTTTTGTACATCATTTGCTATGGTATTTTACAGCAGAAGCAGAGGTATTTTATGGATACGTATCATGTGAGAAAATTAAAACACCCATTGGATGTTCATGTCACGGTTCCAGGCTCCAAAAGCATGACCAACCGTGCTCTTTTGATGGCGGCATTATCTGATGGCAGAACCAGGCTGGAGGGGATTTTATTTAGTGATGATTCCAGACATTTTCTTGGTGCATTAAAGGCGCTTGGATTTGAAGTGTCTTATGATGAAAAGGATTGTACCGCCATGGTTACGGGATGTGGTGGCAGTATTCCGCAAAAGGAAGGAAGGATTTATGTCGGAAGTGCCGGAACAGCGGCAAGATTTTTGACGGCAATGCTTGCTCTATCGGACGGGACATATGAGATTCAGGCTTCCGCACAGATGGAAAAGCGGCCAATGAAGCCGGTATTTGGCTCATTGGGGGCAATGGGGGCAGAATTTACCTATTTGAAGGAGGAAGGGTTTTTACCCGTTAAGGTTCGGGGAAGTGCAGCAAGGGTGAAGTATGCAGAAATCGATATCAGCAAGAGTACACAGTTTTTAAGTGCGCTTCTCATGACGGCACCAATGCTGAATAATGGACTTGAGATTCATATCACCAGTGAAAAAACAGATGGTGCCTATATCAGGATTACAAGGAAAATGATGGAACAATTTGGCTGTCAGGTGGAATATGATGGTCATGATTATCACATTAAAGGCAATCAGGTGTATCAATCCGGAAATTATGTGGTGGAGCCGGATGTGTCGGCGGCATGCTATTTCTACGGAATGGCTGCGGTTACAGGCGGCAGGGCAGTTGTAAATCATGTGCATGAGGACCTGATGCAGGGAGACATGAAGTTTCTTGAAGTGTTGAAAAAAATGGGATGTAAGGTTATCGATACCAGGGAAGGAATTGAAGTAACAGGACCGGCCGATGGACTGAATGGCGTGGATGTGGATATGAATGATTTCTCAGATCAGACGATGACGCTTGCCGCAATTGCACCATTTGCAAAAGGAGAGACACATATCAGAAATATTGCACATATCAGGCTTCAGGAGTCTGACAGAATGGCAGCAATTCTTCATAATCTTACCAATCTTGGAATCCGCTGTGAAGAAGAGGACAATGGAATTGTGATTTATCCGGGAACGTGCAGAGCATGTGAAATTGATACTTTTGAAGATCACAGAATGGCAATGGCATTTGCAATTCCGGGTCTTTTGACAGAAGGGATAGTCATTAAAGATCCAATGTGCTGCAGGAAGACATTTGAAAATTATTTTGAAATATTGGATGAAATAACCGGATAAACAATTTATAGATGACAAAAAATCAGAAAAGATGTATAATTTGCGAAAGTTTATTGTACGATAAAAGGAGGAAAATCATGGCAACAATAAAACCGTTTGTATGCGTAAGACCAAGGGCTGATGTAGTGGATCGCGTAGCAGCACTTCCGTATGATGTTTATAACAGGCAGGAAGCCAAGGAGGCAGTTAAGGATAACCCTATTTCATTCCTGAATATTGACCGCGCAGAGACACAGTTTGATGATTCGGTGGATACCTATGCACCGGAAGTTTATCAGAAGGCAAAAGAACTCTTAGAGGGCATGATTGCGGATGGTACATTTCTCACAGATGAGGATAAGGCATATTATGTCTATGAACTTACCATGAACGGCAGGGCACAGACCGGTATCGTTGCCTGTGCATCCATTGATGATTATGCCAATAATATGATTAAGAAACATGAAAATACCCGTGCAGATAAGGAAATTGACCGTATTACCCACGTAGATACCTGTTCTGCCCAGACGGGTCCGATTTTCCTTGCTTATCGGGCAAATGAAGTGATTAATGGTGAGGTAAGAAAAGCTAAGGAAAATCCGGCGTTATATGATTTTGTATCGGATGACGGAATTCGGCATGCAGTTTGGAAAATTTCTGCTCCTGAGGCTGTTGAAAAGATTCAGGCTGCCTTTGTACAGATTGACCGGATTTACATAGCAGACGGACATCACAGGGCGGCATCTGCCGTAAAGGTTGGATTCAAGAGAAGAGAGGCAAATCCATCCTATACCGGTGAGGAAGAATTTAATTTCTTCTTATCCGTACTGTTTCCGGATGAGCAGTTGATGATTATGGACTATAATCGTGTAGTAAAAGATTTGAATGGATTATCAGAAGAGGAATTCATGAGCAGGGTGGCAGAATGCTTTACCGTTAAGGAATCTGCCGGTCAGGCAAAGCCAGAGAAAAAAGGTGATGTTGGAATGTACCTTTCAGGAAAATGGTATCTGCTTACGGCAAAGGATGAAATAAAGTCAGATGATCCGGTAGAAGGGCTTGATGTGGCGATTTTACAGAATTCGCTTTTGACACCGCTATTGGGAATTAAAGACCCAAGAACGGATAAGAGGATTGATTTTATTGGCGGAATCCGTGGACTTTCGGAATTGGAGCGAAGAGCAGATTCTGACATGAAGGTGGCATTTGCAATGTATCCGACATCGATCGGTGAACTTTTTGCCGTGGCAGATGCAGGGTTACTGATGCCGCCAAAGTCTACTTGGTTTGAACCAAAGCTTCGGAGCGGATTATTCATTCATAGAATTTAATTCTGGAAAGAGGCGTTTGATATGTACGTATACACTCTGAGCCAATGGCTGTTATTCTTTTATGTTTATTGCTTTTTTGGATGGATTTTTGAATCGGGATTTGTATCAATCCGGAAGAAGAAATTTGTAAACCGGGGTTTTATGCACGGACCATTTCTTCCACTATATGGCTGTGGCGCCATTCTGGCATTGATTGTGACAATTCCGGTGCGTGGCAATTACGTGCTGATGTATCTTTTCGGTGCAATAGCAGCAACGATTCTGGAGTATATCACGGGTGTTGTCATGGAAGCTGTTTTTAAGGTCCGCTACTGGGATTACAGCAATCAGAAATTTAATTTTCAGGGACATATTTGTTTATCGTCTACAATTGCCTGGGGATTTCTGGTGATTTTTCTGGTTGAAGTGGTTCACCAGCCGATTGAACGGATGATTTTATCCATTCATGGAGTCTGGCAGGAAATTCTGGTTTATGCATTAACATTTTACTTTGTTGCAGACTTCACGCTGGCATTTAAGGAAGCTGTTGAACTTCGTGATCTGCTTCTTTATGTGGAACGGGCGAAGGATGATGTGGAACGTATGAAAAAGCGCCTGGATGTGGTGATTGCAGTGGCAGATGAAGAATTCAGCCAGAAAAAGGAATTGTTAAAAGAAAAGCAGCAGTTATATGCGGAAGCATTGGAGGAACGGATGGAACAGTATAAGAACCGTCTTTCCGGACACAATCTGCATCTGGCAAAAAGATTTTTCTCGGCGCATCCGACCGCGTATTCTGAGCGCTTCAGTGGTGCATTGGCAGAATTGAAGGAAAATGTGAAAAATTTGAAAAAGGAGAAATAAAAAGTCCCGTTTTCGGCTTATTGCAATAAGTTAACCGGAAACGGGACTTTTTTCATAAAATCAGGTCAGTAAATCCTGCCTTACTTTTCGTTCTTTTCTCTTTCAGCCTTCTTCATGGCACGAACCTTTAAGGACAGACCAAACAAATTGATAAATCCGCTTGCGTCATGGTGGTCGTACAATTCACCGGTTGTAAAGGAAGCAAGACTTTCGGAATATAAGGAATATGGTGATGTAGTACCGGCTTTAATGATGTTACCCTTGTAAAGCTTAAACTTTACTTCTCCGGTCACACATTCCTGTGTCTTTTCAATGAATGCCTGGATGGCTTCACGCAGTGGTGTGAACCATTTTCCTTCGTAAACAATCTGTGCAAACTTGTTGCCCATGTCTTTCTTAAGTGCATAAGTATCACGGTCAAGAACAAGTTCCTCTAACTGATTGTGAGCTTCCATGAGGATGGTTCCGCCAGGTGTTTCATAAACACCACGGGATTTCATTCCGACAACACGATTTTCAACGATATCAACAATACCGATACCGTGCTTTCCGCCAAGCTTGTTAAGTTCCTTGATGATTTCAGAAACCTTCATTTCTTTGCCGTTTAAGCTCTTTGGAACACCTTTTTCAAAGGTCATGGTAACATATTCAGCTTCGTCCGGTGCCTTTTCAGGAGAAACACCAAGAACGAGGAGATGGTCGTAATTTGGCTCATTTGCAGGGTCTTCCAGTTCCAGACCTTCATGGCTGATGTGCCATAAGTTACGGTCACGGCTGTAGCTGTTATCTGCTGAAAATGGAAGATCGATGCCATGCTGCTTGCAGTATTCGATTTCATCTTCACGGGACTGCATTTTCCATACGTCGGTCATTCTCCAAGGAGCGATAATTTTTAAGTCTGGGGCTAAAGCCTTGATACCAAGTTCGAAACGAATCTGGTCATTACCCTTACCGGTAGCACCATGACAGATGGCAGTAGCACCTTCTTTTCTTGCAACCTCAACAAGCTTTTTGGCAATACCAGGACGGGCCAAAGAAGTACAAAGTAAATACTTGTTCTCGTATACGGCAGTTGCCTGTACACATGGTACGATATATTCATCACAGAATTCATCAACAATATCTTCAATGTATAATTTGGATGCACCGGATAATTTGGCTCTTTCTTCAAGACCATCCAGTTCGCTTCCCTGCCCACAGTCGATACAGCAACAGATTACTTCATAATCAAAATTTTCCTTTAACCATGGAATAATGGCTGTTGTGTCAAGACCACCGGAATAAGCTAAAACAACTTTTTCTTTCATCTTAGAATCCTCCTAGATTGTATTATGTATAAATGATTGTGGGCGCATTTGCCCGATTCCTAAGTGATAATATACAACATCAAGCAGGATAATGCAATATAAAAATTGTACAAAATTGAATAATATGCAATTTTAATGCATAAAAATGAAAAATATTGAAAAATGGTATTTACTTTTTTAATTAACTGATATAATATAAGATAAGTTGATTTACCATACCTGTGAGAAAATAGGGCTGGGAAAAATGATTTTATGAATATAAGATGAATATTTATGAAAGAAGGAATAAGAAAAATGATTAAGGCTGGAATTATTGGTTCAACCGGATATGCAGGAAATGAGATTGTAAGACTGCTTTTGGGACATAAAGAGGTTGAGATTGTATGGTATGGTTCGAGAAGTTATATTGACCAGAAGTATGCAGAGGTTTATCAGAATTTCTTTCAGATTGTGGATGCAAAATGCATGGATGACAACATGGAAGAGCTGGCAGAACAGGTAGATGTTATTTTTACGGCAACTCCACAGGGATTGTGTGCATCACTTGTTAATGATGATATTCTTTCCAAAGTTAAGATTATTGATTTGAGTGCGGATTTCCGTATTAAGGATGTAAATGTTTACGAACAGTGGTACGGAATTGAGCATAAGAGTCCACAGTACATAGAAGAAGCCGTCTATGGTTTGTGTGAAATTAACAGGGAACAGATTAAGGGAAAGCGCCTTGTGGCAAACCCGGGCTGTTATACGACCTGTTCTATTTTAACACTGTATCCGATGGTAAAGGAAGGTCTGATAGACCCTCATTCCATTATTATTGATGCAAAGTCCGGAACATCCGGTGCAGGACGCGGTGCCAAGGTAAATAACCTTTACTGTGAAGTCAATGAAAATATCAAGGCATATGGAGTCGGAACACACAGACATACACCGGAAATTGAAGAACAGTTAGGATATGCCTGCGGAGAGGAAATTAAGCTGATTTTCACGCCACACCTGGTTCCGATGAACCGGGGCATTCTGGTAACGGCATATGCTAATCTGAAAAAGGACGTAACTTACGAAGAAGTTAAGGCGGCCTATGATAAATATTATGAAAAGGAAAAGTTTGTCCGTGTTCTGGAAAAAGGTGTCTGCCCGGAAACAAGATGGGTGGAAGGCAGCAACTTTGTGGACGTGAACTTTAAGATTGAACCACGAACCAACCGCCTTATCATGATGGGAGCACTAGATAACCTTGTAAAGGGTGCGGCAGGCCAGGCAGTTCAGAACATGAATCTTGTGTTTGGACTGGATGAAACAGAAGGATTAATGCAGGCACCGATGTTCCCGTAAATAAATTCTGGATGCTTATTGGCTTGGAAATGGGGACAAAATGAAAAAAGCATTATTACTTGGAATTGGAGGCTCCTTTTTCTTTGCATTTACATTTGTACTGAACAGGAGCATGAATCTGGATTGTATGTGCGGTTATTTCTTTTGTTATATCAGGTGCACAGTCATCAAGCCAGTGTATGCAGTCCTTTTGTGTGGCATTATTTTCGGGTGTGATAGCTACCATTCTTTTCTTTAAAGCTACGGATCTGGTGAAGAATAATCCAAAACAGCTTGCAGTGATTGAAGCAACACAGTCAGGAGAGGTGATTTTTACCCTGATTCTTGGAATTCTTGTATTAAAGGATGGAATGCCGGAGCCGGCGGCTTTGATTGGAATTGCACTTATTATAGTGGGAATGATTGCCAATAGTTTGTGTGCCTGAAAAGGATGGGAAATTACATGAATTAAGCAGAATCAATTAGGAATACAGGATAAAACATTAAAGAAAGAAGGAAAAACGATGAAAACGATTCAAGGCGGTGTAACTGCACCAAAGGGGTTTAAGGCAACCGGTCTTAATGCCGGCATTAAGAATCATACAAAGAAAGACATGGCAATGATTTACAGCGAAAAACCATGTACGGTTGGCGGCACATTTACCACCAATAAGGTGAAGGCAGCTCCGGTAAAATGGGACCAGAAGGTTGTATATGAAACAAAGACGGCACAGGCTGTTGTTGTAAACAGCGGTGTGGCAAATGCCTGCACCGGGGAAGAAGGCTATGGTTACTGTAAGGACATGGCAAAAGAAGTGGCAAAGCTCATGAACATCCCATATGAAACGGTTCTTGTGGCTTCCACAGGCGTTATCGGAAAGCAGCTTCCGATGGATATTATTAAGAAGGGTATCAACATGATGCCGGAAAAACTTGGCGCGTCCATAGAAGACGGCAGACTGGCAGCAGAAGCCATCATGACAACGGACACGGTTTCAAAGGAAGTAGCGGTCGAAGTGGAAATTGGTGGAAAGACCGTTACCATTGGCGGTATGTGTAAGGGTTCAGGAATGATTCATCCGAACATGGCAACTATGCTTTGCTTTATTACAACAGATGCAGTCATCGACAGTGATTTGCTCTTAAAAGCAACACAGAATATTGTTTCCGATACCTTTAACATGATTTCCGTGGACGGAGATACCTCAACCAATGATACGGTAGTGGTTCTTGCAAACGGCATGGCAGAAAATGAAGCTATCAAAGAGGGTGCCGGTGATTATGAGGAGTTCCATAAGGGCATGTACCATGTGTTAGAGGAACTTTCCAAGAAAATTGCAGGAGATGGCGAAGGTGCTACCTGTCTGTTTGAAGCAGATGCCATCAACGCAAAGACCAAGGAGCAGGCAAAGATTTTAAGCAAATCCGTTGTAACCTCCAGTCTTACCAAGGCGGCAATTTTCGGTCATGACGCTAACTGGGGAAGAATCCTTTGCGCCATGGGCTATTCTGCGGCAGATTTTGACCCGGAAATCGTGGATATTTACTTTGAAAGTGCAGCAGGAAAATTAAAAATCGTGGAAAACGGCTGTGCTACTGATTACAGTGAAGAATTTGCAACAAAGATTCTTTCGGAAAAGCATGTAAAGGCAATCCTTGACGTAAAACAGGGAGATGCAAAGGCAACGGCATACGGCTGTGACTTGACCTTTGATTATGTAAAAATTAATGCGGATTACCGCTCTTAATAATGGAATGACATCAGAAAAGAAAGAGGTAGCAAAATGAAAAACATGGACACGGAACTGGAAAAGGCAGCGGTACTTGTAGAGGCACTGCCGTATATACAGAAATTTAACCGTAAGATTATCGTTGTAAAGTATGGCGGAAGTGCCATGGTGGATGAGGAGTTAAAGAAGAAGGTCATTCAGGATGTGGTTCTTCTTAAGCTGGTAGGCTTCAAGCCGATTATTGTCCACGGAGGCGGAAAAGATATTACCAAGTGGGCGGATAAGGTAGGCATCGAGACGAGAAAAATCAATGGTCTTCGTGTAACGGATGAACCAACCATGGAAATTGCAGAAATGGTACTGAATAAAATTAATAAAGATCTTGTAAGTCTGATTCAGCAGCTTGGCGTAAAAGCCTGCGGTATCAGCGGCAAGGATGGAAACATGCTGATGTGTCAGAAGAAACTTTCAGGAGGCGAGGACATCGGATATGTGGGAGATATTACTCATGTGGACCCGAAAGTGATTAAGGATTTGATTGATAATGATTTTCTGCCGGTGATTTGCCCGATTGGAACGGATGAAAGCGGTCATTCCTATAATATCAATGCAGATGATGCGGCATGTGCCATTGCAACGGCATGTAAAGCAGAAAAACTTGCTTTCCTTACGGATACGGAAGGGGTTTATCTGGATTTTGAAAATAAGGACTCACTCATATCTGAGCTTACTCTTACGGAAGCAGATAAGCTTATTGCAGACGGAAACATTGGCGGAGGAATGCTTCCAAAGCTTAACAACTGTATTGATGCCATTAAGAGCGGTGTTTCAAGAGTTCATATCATGGACGGCAGAATTCCACACTGTCTGCTGCTTGAAATCTTTACCAATAAAGGTATTGGTACGGCAATTATAAATGATAATGCAGAGAGGTTTTACGATGAAAACAAATGAAATCATGGATATGGCAGAAGCCAGTTTAATACATACTTATAATCGTTTTAAGATTGTTCTGGATAAAGGAGACGGCGTGTATCTTTATGATACCGACGGAAAAAAGTATCTGGATTTTGCGGCAGGGATTGCCGTGTTTGCGCTTGGTTATAATAATAAAGAGTATAACGATGGATTAAAGGCACAGATTGACAAGCTGATTCATACCTCCAATCTGTTTTATAATGAGCCTGCGGCTAGGGCTGCCGAAAGACTTGTCAAAATTTCGGGCATGAGCAGGGTATTTTTTACAAATAGTGGTACGGAAGCGATTGAAGGTGCCATTAAGTTAGCGAAAAAATGGGCATTTTTAAAGGATGGTAATACGGATCATGAGATTATTGCCATGAACCATTCTTTCCATGGACGCAGTATCGGAGCACTTTCTGTTACAGGAAACTATCATTATCAGGAAGCTTTCCGTCCCCTTATGGGTGGTGTAAAGTTCGCTGATTTTAATGACCT